>NZ_LT667504.1 GCF_900128735.1 Buchnera aphidicola (Cinara confinis) | reverse complement strand
TTAAGATCCTCTATCAAATTTTTTATCAATTTGATTAGCTTTAAAAATATGATTAAAAACGTTTACTAATGCTTTAGCTGAAGCTTCTATAACGTCTGTCGCTAAACCTAAACCATAAAAATTTCTTGATTTATATTTAACAATAATATTGACTTGACCCAAAGCATCTTTTCCTTCTCCATTTGCTACTAAATTAAATTTTTTCAACTTTATAGGATATAATGTGATTTTATTTAAAGCTTGATAAATAGCATTAACCGGCCCATTTTTTGTTGTTACTTCTTTTATTTTTTTTTTCGACCCACATTTTAAAATGACTGAAGCTATAGAAAAACCTGACAGTTTTGATTGAACATCAAAATATTTTAACTGAAAGTATTCTTCTTCTTTTTCTTTTTGATTATTTATAAATGCTAATGCTTCTAAATCATAGTCGAATATTTGACCTTTTTTATCGGCTAATTTCAAAAAATCTATATACAATTTATCAATGTTATAATCATGTGGTTGATATCCCATTTCATTCATTCTATGGTTCACTGCAGCTCGACCTGAACGCGAAGTTAAATTTAATTTACTTTTTTTTAAACCTATCATAGTAGGATCAATAATTTCATAATTCTCCTTATTTTTTAACACTCCATCTTGATGAATTCCAGAAGAATGTGAAAAAGCATTTTTTCCTATAATAGCTTTATTTATAGGGATAGGCATACGACATAATTGACTTATAATTTTACTAGTTCTATATATTTCTTTAGTTTTTATATTAGTAACTAAACCCATTTTTCGGGAATGTATTTTTAATGCCATTATTATTTCTTCTAATGCAGTATTTCCAGCCCTTTCTCCTAAACCACCTATTGTTCCTTCTATTTGTCTTGCTCCCGCTTCAATAGCACTCATAGAATTTCCTGCAGCCATTCCTAAATCATTATGGCAATGTACTGAAAGAATGGCTTTATGAATGTTTGGTACTTTTTCATATAAAGTTTGAATAATATTTTTAAACTGTGTCGGTGTAGTGTATCCTACCGTATCTGGAATATTTATTGTATTTGCGCCATATTTTATTGCTTTTTCTACAAAAAAACATAAATTTTCTAGTGATGTTCGGCCGGCATCTTCACAGGAAAATTCAATATCATCCGTATATTTTCTAGCTCTTTTAATAGAACTTGTAATCATTTCTGTAATTTCATGAAAACTTTTTTTTAATTTAGATTGTATATGTAAAGAGGATGTTCCAAGAAAGATATGTATTCTTGGTGAAATAGCAGATTTCATAGCTTGAGCGGCAGTATCTATATCTTTATAAATGCAACGAGCTAAACTACAGATTTTGCTATTCTTAATATTTTTTGAAATTACTTGAACTGATTTAAAATCTCCCGGAGAAGATATTGGAAATCCAGCTTCAATGATATCAATACCTAAACGTTCTAATGCTATAGCTATTTGGAGTTTTTCATTAACATTTAAACATGCAGGTAATGCTTGTTCACCATCCCTTAATGTTGTATCAAAAATTAATACTTTATTATTCATAAAACAGAATTCCTTGTAGATAAAATTTAGTAAGATACGTTTAAAAATTTATTTAAATTTTTTAATAAATTTTATAATTAAATTTTTATCTAAAAAATTTAAAAAATTTTACAGATATAAAAAATTGAAAAATATATTAAAAATATAAAGAAATATAACTAGAAACGATTTGTTATAGTAGAACGATCTTAATATTAGAATTTAAAAATATTTTATAAATTCTGGATATTGATTATTTTCATAAGAATTAATTTTTTTATTGTATAACATTGTTTCATCTATTTGGTCTAATCCAGAAATAACTGACCTGATTTGTGGTTTACTCATATTAAAACTAATAATTTTTTTTTCAATAATAATTTTTTTCTGTAATAAATCAATATGTCCTATAATATTTTTTTTTTCGTTTATTATCGCAAATAACATATCAATAATTTTTTCAGATAAAGTAATTAATAATAAACGATTACTTAAACTATTATTATAAAAAATATCTGAAAAACTATTAGCTATAATCACTTTAAAACCATAATCCATTAATGCCCATACCGCATGTTCTCGTGAAGAACCGCAACCAAAATTCTTTCGAGTTAATAAGATACTAGAATTTTTATAAATTTTATTATTTAAAATAAACTTTTTATTTTTTATTTTTCCTTCTAAATCTAAAAATCTCCAATTATAAAATAGATATTTACCAAATCCAATTTTATTAATTTTTTGTAAAAATTGTTTAGGAATAATAATATCTGTATCTATATTTGAGGCAGCTATTGGTACAATCTTACCACTATGTTTTATAAATTTTTTCATATTATTTTATCGTGTAAAATTTTTTCCAGTTATTTTAATTGTTAATTAATATCGACAAATTTTCCATATAATGCAATATTAGCTGCCATCCATGGACTTACTAGATGTGTTCGCCCATTTTTTCCTTGTCGACCTTCAAAATTTCTGTTACTAGTAGATGCGCATCTTTCATATGGTTTAAGTTGATCATTATTCATACCTAAACACATGGAACATCCAGAATGACGCCATTGAAAGCCTGATTTTACAAATATTTTGTCCAATCCTTCTTTTTCAGCTTGCTTCTTCACTAATTCAGATCCCGGTACAATAATTGCTTCTATATTTTTAGAAATTTTTTTATTCTTTACAACATCTGCAACTACACGTAAATCTTCAATTCGTGAATTGGTACAAGAACCAATAAAAACTTTATTTACTGGAGTATTTATTAGACTAGAATTTTGTTTTAAGCCCATATATTCTAGCGCTTTTCGAGCATCTTCTTTTTCTATTTCAGTTTTTAATGTATTAATTTTTGGTATTTTTTCTTTTATTGAAATAACCTGAGAAGGATTTGTACCCCATGTTACTTGAGGTTTTATATTAGAAATATTAATTGAAATATTTTTCTCAAAATAAGCTTGATCATCTGATTTTAAAGAGCGCCAATAATTAGTATATTTATTCCAAGAATTACTTTTAGGAGTAAAATTTTTGTTTTTTAAATATGTAAATGTATTTGAATCCGGTTGAATAATGCCAGATTTCGCTCCGAGTTCAATAGCCATATTACATATTGTCATTCTTTCTTCCATACTCATATTTTTTATTATAGGACCTGTAAATTCAACTACATATCCGGTACCACCTGATGTTCCTATTTTTTTGATAATATATAAGATAATATCTTTAGCAAAAATATTATTATTTTTTTTTCCAAAAATGAAAATTTTCATGTTTTTCATTCTTTCTTGTCTTAATGTCTGTGTTGCAAAAACATGTTCTACTTCTGAGGTACCGATACCAAAAGCTAAAGCCCCAAATGCCCCATGAGTAGAAGTATGGGAATCACCACAAACAATGGTCATACCAGGTAACGTCATACCTTGTTCTGGGCCAATTACATGTACGATTCCTTGATTTTGATTATGCAGATCAAATAAGGGAATATGAAAATTTTTACAGTTTTTAGTTAAAGTTTCCATTTGTATTTTAGCCATTGGACTAGCGTGATTCATATTCCGAGATATAGTTGGTACATTATGATCCATAGTAGCAAAAGTTTTATTAGGACGTCTTAATGTTCTATTTTTAATACGTAAACCTTCAAATGCTTGCGGAGATGTAACTTCATGAATTAAATGTAAATCAATATAAATAAGAGGCGGTTCATAATTTTTTTCGTAGACAATGTGCTGATCAAAAATTTTTTGGTATAATGTTTTTTTCATTTTTTTATCATCTTAAGTAATTTTTCTGAAATTTTTGTACCCATCTCATCTGTTGTAATGTATTTTTTATTGTCAGTAATATCAAATGTTCTATATCCTTTTTGTAATACTTTAACTACCGCGGATTCAATAAGATTAGCTATCGAATTTAATTTTAACGAATAACGGAGTAACATTGCTAAAGAAAGAATTTGAGCTATTGGATTTGCTATATTTTTTCCTTTTAAATCAGGTGCAGAACCTCCGGCTGGTTCATATAAACCAAAAAAATTTTCATTTAAGCTAGCTGAAGGTAGCATACCAATAGATCCAGTTAGCATAGCACATTCATCAGATATAATATCTCCAAATAAATTGGAACACAGTAAAACATCAAATAAATGAGGAGATTTAATTAATTGCATGGTTGCATTATCAATATATAAATGATTTACTTGAACAGTCGGAAATTTTTTAGAAACATGGGTAACTACTTCTCGCCATAAAATAGAACTTTCTAAAACATTAGCTTTATCTATAGAACTCACTATTTTTTTTCTTTTTAAAGCTAGCTGAAAAGCTATTTTTGCAATTCTTTCTATTTCATAAGTAGAGTAAACTTCTGTGTCAAATGCTATAGAATGTTTTAAATTTTTTCCTTTTCTTCCTTTAGGTAAACCAAAATAAATTCCTCCAATTAATTCTCGAACACACAAAATATCAATACCCTTCTTAACTATATTTTTCTTTAATGGAGAAAAATTTTCTAACATTTTATATAATTTTGCTGGTCTGATATTAATAAAAAGATTAAAAAATTTTCTTAATGGTAGTAAACTGCCTCTCTCAGGTTGAAGATTGGCAGGTAAAGAAGTCCATTGAGGACCGCCAACAGAACCAAAAAGAATTGCATGAGATTTTTTACATCCATCTAATGTTTTCTGAGGTAACGCAGTCCCATATTTATCAAATGCAATACCACCAATATCATATTCATGAAAATGAATTTGCACGGTATAGTTCGCGTTTATTATATTTAAAATTTTATAAATTTGTAACATTACTTCTGGACCTATTCCATCCCCTGGGAGGATGGCTAGTTCATATTTTTTTTTCACTAATTTTTCCAGTATAAGAATTTTTTATTAATAAAAAAATTATACATCTATTATTTCATAAAATAAATGTTTTTTTAAAAAAAGTAAGTAATTATTTTGAAAATTATTTTTAATAAATTTATTAAAAGAAATAAAAAAACCGAATTTTTTAAAAAAAAATACGGCTTAAGAATACATTTCTTACATCTTAATTGCATAGTATAAAAAAAGGATTTGTTTTGTTTTTTATATTTTATATAACCTGAATTTGTGAAGAAAAATGTAATTTTAAAAAGACATGTTATCAAAAGGATCAAAAACAAAAAAAATCAATTTTTTCTTGTATGGTACCCGACTCCAGATATTAAATAATATTTCGGGAATATTAGCGTATCAAAAAACTGCAGTTGTTGAAAAATTTTTTATAATTTGGATGATTCATGGTGAAGAGAAGTGTTTAAAAAAAAAATGGCGGAGTATCCCAAAAAAAACTCTCGCCGCATAATTTTTTTTCCATCTTCTAAAATGATCGTTATGGCTCGCAAAGAGAGATGGGAAGGAGGAATATACGATTTGAACCGGAATCGTCCGTATATGATGATTGAAACACTGTTTCTGATGATGTTTGATGTATTTTATTGATCTATTGCCTTTCGTATTTCTAGGTTTTTTAAAAATTCTTTTTTATTTTCATTTTTTTTAAAAATTAAACGCATTTCATTTGGTCTACTAGAGGGCAATTCATCTGCTTGTCTTGATCCTATTTTATTTAAAACTGTTTTAAATAATTTTTCTTAACCAAAGTAAAATATTATGCATTAGTTCAATTCCGTTAGGAGTTAAAATAGATTCTGGATGAAATTGTAATCCACATATTCGATCGATCGGCTCTTTAACAGCCATAACCATTGTCTTAAAGTGAGCATTAATACATAAATTTTTTGGTATAGATTTACATAATAATGAATGGTATCGCGCTACAGCAAGCGGATTAGGTAAATTTTGAAACATATCTTTTTCGTCATGAGTGATATTTGAGGATTTTCCGTGCATGATATTAGCGGCATGATATATATGTCCTCCGTATGCTTGTACAATTGCTTGATGACCTAAACAAATACCCAAAATTGGAATTTTTCCTTTTAACTGATGAATCATTTCTAATAAACAACCTGCATTATTTGGGGTTCCCGGTCCTGGTGAAATAACAAAAATTGGATCTTCCATATATGCTAGAGCGGTCATAAGATCATAGACTTTGGAATTATTTCGATAGATTAATACATTTTGCCCAAATGATCTTAATATATCAACTAAATTATATGTAAAAGAATCAAAATTATCTAGTAAGAGTATATTAGACATATAGCGTTCCTTTTGCGTGATGAGATTGAAAAATAGAAAGAAGTACAGCATAGGCTTTATTTTTGCTTTCCTGTATTTCTTCGAAAGGAATAGAATCTAATACAATTCCAGCTCCAGTTTGTACAGTTGCTATATTATTTTCGACATACGCAGATCGTATAATAATACACATATCAAAAAGTTCTTCTCCAGTAAAATATCCAATTGATCCTCCATAACTACCTCTAGAATTTTTTTCTATTTGCGCAATTAGTTGCATAGCACGTATTTTCGGGGCGCCTGTTAAAGTTCCCATATTCATGCATGATTGATAAGCATGAAATATATCTAAATCTTCACTAAGAGTGCCTATAACATTCGATACTAAATGCATAACATGTGAATATTTTTCTACTTTCATTAACTGAGATACATATCTGCTACCAGTGCTACATACTTTAGCTAAATCATTACGAGCCAAATCTACTAACATCAAATGTTCAGATAGTTCTTTTTGGTTCGTACGTAACGATAATTCAATACGATTATCTAAATCTAAATTAATTGATCCGTCTTTGTTTTTTCCTCGTGAACGTGTTCCAGCTATAGGATGGATTTCAACAATTCTATTTTTTGGATTATATTTTAAATAACTTTCTGGCGACGCTCCAAAAAGCTGAAAGTGTATATCTTGCATAAAAAACATATAAGGACTTGGATTATTCTGTTTTAATGCATGATAGGCTGATAAAGAATGTGTGCAAGGCAAATAAAATTTACGAGAAGGTACAACTTGGAAGATATCGCCTTGAGTAATAAATTTTTTCATTTTTTTGATAACTTGCGCATATTCCATATCATGAATATCATATGTTACTTTCATATTATGAATTGGTACGGAAGGCATAGTTTTAATTTCAGAATTTAATCTTTTTTGTATAGATAGCATTCTGTTTTTTAACCGGATGTACTCATACGCATTACTTGTAAAGATATTAGTTTGAATCGTGGTAGTTTTTTTTTTGTGATTAATTAGCACTAGATTTTCTGCTAAGTAAAAACAAAAATCTGGACAATGATGTTTTTTTTCTACGAGCGGTAAAATTTCAAATGAATTAATTAGATCGTATGAAAATAAACCTCCAAAAAATATTGTTTTTTTTTGCTCATAGGAACTGATTGATTTGATAATAAAACGAAAAATATCAAAAACAGAGTGCAACATTAATTTTTTTTCTTCATCTACAGGAATAGAATAATAAGGAAAAATAATTTTTCGTTGAGCAGGAGTAGAAATTACTTGAATATTTCTTGGAAAAATATTATCAAGCATAATTAATAAAAATTTTCCATTATTTGTAAGAGCGGTAATGGAGACACAGTTATTACGAGCAGTAATACGTAAAGCACTATCAACAATCATCATGCTTTCTACTGCTTTTTTATCGATTACCGTTGAAGATTCTAATAGTAAGGTGTTCGATTTATTATGACATAAACGATAAAATACTTCTGTTGGATTGTCTTGGTATTTAGATTCTTCTATCATATATCTTAGAATTTTATTCTGCTGCATTTTTTATTTTATACCTAAATGTAAATGGGGATTTTATCGTTATTAACCAATAAAAGTAAAATTTTTTGAAATTTTTTCTAAAAAAAATTTTTTTTAAATAAAATAAATTTTTCTATATAAAAAAAATGTTATGACCATTAAATTTTTTTTTAATTTACATAAATAGCTTTAATGATTTTGAATGCTAGTATATTAATTATATCATCTTTTTTTTGAAAAATTATTTGTTTTTTTAGAAAAATATTTTATTTAATAAAAATATATATTCTTCTCTTATCTTGATATAAATATTTTAACCGTCTTAAAATTCTTTTTATTTTAAGACGCATATATATACCTGAAATAAATTTATCAAACTTAAAAAAATATTTTTTATAAAAGATAAAAAAAATTTATATAATTATTTTCTTTTTAAGAAAAATTA
>NZ_LT667503.1:300000-443747 GCF_900128735.1 Buchnera aphidicola (Cinara confinis) | reverse complement strand
GTTATGTATAATTTGTGTAATAACTTATTAAAAATCTCTTTCATAAACTTTATGTCATATAAAATTGCATAAAATATTTGGTTTTTCTTTTTTATTATGTTAAATTATTAATTCTTTACTAACTCAATCAAAATTTTTATCATTTAAATCATTTTTTTAAAAAGGTAAATAATTGAATTTTTTCTTACTATAAGATCCAAAAAATATGTATAAAAATATTAAAAAAAGTTTTTTTTTATCGAATATAAAAAAAAATATTATTTATTTTTTTTTATCTATTTTATTGATGATAATAATTTCACTTACTGTTTATAAAATTTTTATATATAGACAAAAGAACCAAATAAAAACAGATTTTTTATATATTTTGAATGATATTAAAAAAAATAAATTTCACTCTTCAAAGTATGTAAAATCATTTTTTCAAAAAAATAAAAATATATACGGCGTTTTCACTGGTTTAAATTTAGCTAAATTATATGACTCAAAAAAAAAATATGATTGTGCATTACATGTTTTATTTAATATTTTAAAATTTATAAAAGATAATAATTTGAAAGATTTAATAAAATTAAGAATATCAATACTTTATATTAAAAATAATAACATTTCTTTAGCAAAAAAAATGCAATCTTCTATCAATCAAATCACTTGGAAAAAAATATTAAATACATATAGTTATGTATCTTGATTTCTTTAAATACTATTAAAAAAATCAACCAAATAAAAATACCTAATGAGAACTATATTTATGACGCCAATTATTGCTTTAATAGGACGTACAAATGTTGGAAAATCTAGTTTTTTTAATCTGTTAACTAAGTCTAATGTTGCTTTAGTAAATTCGAAACCCGGAACCACTAGAGATAGAAATCGTAATCATTTTTATATTAATAAAAAAAAATTTATTTTAATTGATACAGCTGGAATTTCAATTTCATATGACTCAAAAGGTTCTCAAAAAAACTTTTTATATTCTAAAATGTATACGCAAACTATTTTAGCAATTAAGGAAGCAAATTTCATTTTTTTCATGGTAGATATTAAAATGGGCATTACACATGCTGAGCATTTTATTTTAAGAAAAATAAGATTAGAAAATAAAAAAATATTTTTGTTAATTAATAAAATAGATGCTTTAAAGAAAATAAATAATTGTATTGATTTTTATGATTTAGGAATTAATGAAATATATAAAATTTCTATTTCGCATCGTATAGGAATTTTGTATTTTTTAAAAAAATTTTATAAATTTTATAAAAAAATTATGATTTCTGATCAAGATAAAAGCTTAGAAAAAAAAGAAAATAGTGATTTTTTTAAAAAAAAAATAAAAAGAAAAGATTCCATAGACATTAAAATTTGTATTATAGGAAAAACAAATGTTGGAAAATCTAGTTTGATTAATAGAATTTTGAAAGACAATCGTATGATTGTACATCATCAAGAACATACTACTCGTGGTATATCTTATTCTTTTTGTAACCATTATAATAATAATTATACTTTAATAGATACTGGTGGTTTAAGAAGAAAAACAAAAAAAAATAATTTGTTAGAACATTTATCTATGTTAAAAGTAATGCAAGAAATTGAAAAAAGCCACATTACAATTATTGTATTAGATGCATCTTGTTCCATTTGTTCGCAAGATCTTTATATCCTAAGTTTGGTTTATAAAACAGGTAAATCTTTTTATATCATTGTAAATAAATGGGATTTAATAGAAAAGAAAAGATATAAAGAAGTTAAAAGAAATATTTTTCAACGATTAAGTTTTATTAAAAATTATAAAATCCTTTTTGTTTCCTCTTTATTAAATAAAGGTTTAGAAAATTTTTTTAAAGTTTCGAATTTAATATATTTACAATCGATGAAAAATTTTTCCGCTTCTTATTTAACAAAAATAGTAACTTTAGCTATTAAAAAACATCCTATTCCGATGGGTGTGAAAGGAAAAGCAATTCGTTTAAAATACGCTCATTTAGGAGGAAGAAATCCATTTCTTATTGTTATTCATGGTACAAAAACGCAGTTTTTAAGTCCTTCTTATAAAAAATATTTAATAAATTTTTTACAAAAAACATTGCAAATACCTAGTACACCCATCCGATTATTTTTTAAAAATAGTTATAATCCTTATGATAAAAAAAAATAATTACAGATTAAATCATGTCTTCATTTCATTTATATGATGTACACTATATAAGGGTATTTCAACTGCAATATCATTATTTCCAACACAAGCTTGACAGCCAAGGCGACTATGTTTTTCTAATCCCCAAGCTTTGTCTAAAAGATCTTCTTCTTCTTCTGAACATGCAGATAAAGAACTAAAACCTTTTCTAATAATACAATGACAAGTACAACAAGCACACGATTTTTCGCAAGCATGTTCCATAGCGATGTTATTTTCCAAAGCTATATCTAAAATAGATTGACCAGGGGATGCTTGAACAGATAATCCATTTGGTAATATAAATTTTTGAGGATAAAAAAAAATATTAGGCATAAATATATAGCTCCAAAAAAAGGGATAAAATTAAATTTTTTTTATCTTTGAATGTCAATAATTGTAGTATAATTATTATTATATATAGTATCTATTTTAATTTTTTTCTGAATTTTTAATTCATTATTTTTGATGACAACATGTAATAAACCATCAACATCAACTTGAAATATAATTAAAATTTTTATTTCTCCTGGATTTTTTTTAGGTAAATTTTTTATTTTAAATTTTTTTAATAATTGACAATCTTTAACATATTTTTTTTCTCCTTGAAATATATTTATACAAAAACCTGTTTGATTTTTTTTAAAATTAGTAAATATTTTTTTAGATTCTATAGGTAAAACTGTATTTTTTAAAATCATCTTTTCCATAATCCCACCCATTAATTCTATTCCAATTGAAATAGGTAGGACGTCAAGTAATAAAACAGAATTTTTTTGCTTATTGTTTTTTTGATTTTTTAAAAAGTAAGCGTGTAAGCTAGCTCCCCGTACAACTACTTCAGTAGGATCAATAGACGACAAAGTTTTTTTAGAAAAAAATTTTTCAATTGTTTTTTGAACTAAAGGAATATAAGTAGATCCTCCAACTAATATAATCTCATCAATATTTTTTTTATATATATTAGCGTCTATAAGAGCACTTTTTAAAATTTTTATAGTTTTTTGAATTAAAGGAATGATTAATAAATTAAAATTATGGTAATTAAAATTAATTATTTGATTTAAAAAAACTATTTTCGTTTTTTTATTTTTACTTAAGTCAATTTTTATTTTTTCTGCTTCAATTAGTAATTGTTTGTATTCATAATCAGTTAATTTTCTAGAAATTTTTAATTTTTTAATTATATAATTAGCAATTAATATGTCAAAATCATCACCACCTAAACTATTATGACCATTAGTAGATAAAACTTCAAAAATTCCTTTAGAAATTTTCAATATTGAAACATCAAAAGTACCACCGCCTAAATCATATACACAAAAGATGCCTTTTTGTTTTTTTTCTAAACCATAAGCTATTGCGGCAGCTGTTGGTTCGTTTAATAGTCGTAGTATTTTTAAATTTATAATTTTAGCGGCTTTTCGAATTTCATTTTTTTGAATGTTATTAAAATATGCCGGAACAGTAATCACTGCTCCTGAAATTAAATGAGCGTTTAATTTTTTAGTTTTTTTAAGTAAATATTTTAAAATTTCTTGGATAATAAAAGAAATAGATATCTCTCCAAAAGAAGTGATAAACACTATTTGATTTTCACTATTTTCTTTCATAATGTATGGTAACATAGGGTATTTTTTATTAATTTTTTTTAATGAAAAACCAATTAATCTTTTTATAGAAGAAATTGTGTTTACTGGATCTTGAAACATTTGTTCTTTTGCGTTCCAGCCAATTTTAAAACATTTCTTTTGAAAAGTAATAATTGTAGGAATTAATTTACAATTTTTTTTATTAGATACAATAAATAGTTTGTTTTTTTTTATATATGAAACTAAACAATATGATGTTCCGAAATCAATTCCAATGACATAAGATTTTTTTTTTTATTTAACATAATCATCCTTTATTTCTTTTAAGATTAATAATATTTTTTTTTTAAAAAATAAATTATACAATGTTTCTTGAGCCTCGCATATTTTTTTTAATTTAAATTCTTGATTAATTTTAAAAAAATAATAACGAATTTTATTTTTAATTTTTTTAATAAAAATATCAATATTTTTAATATCTTCTTTTTTTTTTTTAAATTTTTCAATAATCTCATATAGTTTAAATTGTTTATTTAAAGAATCTTGCGTGAGAATTTTTTTTTTTTTTATTTTATTTCCGTTATATATTTTTAAAAGATATTTTGCTCGGTTAAATTTATCTTTTAATATATTATATGCTTTATTTATTTTGGAAGAAGAAATAGGATAATCATTTTTATTATGATTTTTTTTTTTATAGATGTCAGGATGATATTTTTTTTGTAGTGAATAGAATTTTTTTTCTAAAAGATTTTTATTGATGTGAAATTTTTGGGGTATTTGAAATAAAGAAAAATAATCCATAAATCTTCCTTTTTATTTTTATAATTAATGATTTAATTCTTTTATTTAAAATAATATCAAATTCTTAAAAAAAATAGTGCTGAAATAAAAAATAAATTATTCAGCACATATATAATATTTATTTCATTAATTTTTTTTAATTTTTTATTTTAGCTTATTTTTATAATCAGAAATAGCAGCTTTAATTGCATCTTCAGCTAAAATAGAGCAATGAATTTTAACAGGAGGTAATTCTAGTTCTTTTGCTATTTCGGAATTTTTTATTTTTTCAGCTTCATTTAAAGTTTTTCCTTTTACCCATTCTGTCATTAATGAGCTTGATGCAATAGCAGATCCACAGCCATATGTTTTAAAACATGCATCTTCTATAATATTACTTTTAGAATTAACTTTTATTTGTAATTTCATAACATCTCCGCAAGATGGCGCGCCTACTAAGCTACTACCAACATTTTTTTCTTTTTCACTAAATGATCCAACATTGCGAGGATTTTCATAATGATCTAATACTTTTTTACTATAAGTCATTTTTTCTACTCCAGAACGCTATTGATTCCACAAAATTGTATCTAAATTAATACCTTTTTGAAACATCTCCCATAATGGCGAAAGAATACGTAATTTATTTACAGCCTTATGGATAGATTTAATTGTATTTTCAATATCATGAATTGTTGTAAATCTTCCTAAAGAGAAGCGTATAGAACTATGTGCTAGTTCATCTTTTACACCGATTGCACGTAATACATAAGAAGCTTCTAAACTAGCGGAAGTACAGGCAGATCCAGATGAAACCGCTAAATCTTTTAATGCCATAATTAATGATTCACCTTCAATAAAATTAAAACTAACATTTAAAATATTGCTAGTAATATATTTGAAAGAACTATTTAAATAAATTTCTGGAATATTTTTGATACCATTCCATAACATATTTCTTAATTGGAAATATCGAATATTTTCTTTTTTCATTTTTTTCTTTAAGATTTTACATGCTTCCCCAAAACCAACAATTTGATGTACGGCTAATGTTCCAGATCGCATTCCTCGTTCATGTCCACCTCCATGAATTTGAGCTGTTAAACGTACTCGTGGTTGTCGTCGTACATATAAGATTCCTATTCCTTTCGGTCCATATATTTTATGGCCGGAACATGATAATAAATCAATATTTAATTTTTTTAGATTAATATTTATTTTTCCAAGACTCTGTGTGGCATCGACATGAAAAAAGATTCCTTTTTTTTTACAAATTTTACCGATCATTTTAATATCTTGGATAACTCCAATTTCGTTATTTACATGCATAATAGATATTAATAACGTGTTTGGTAAAATATTTTTTTTTATTTCTTCAATATTAATTATACCATTTGTTTGTGGTGTTAAATATGTTATTTTACATCCTTTTCCTTCTAAGTACCGGCAGCTATCTAAAACAGATTTGTGTTCAATTTTACTAGTAATGATATGGTTGTTTTTTTTTTTGTAAAATTCGCATACTCCTTTAATAGCTAAATTATTTGATTCTGTAGCGCCGGATGTAAAAATAATTTCCCTTGAATCTGCACCAATTAAATCGGCAATTTCATTTCGGGCGATATCAACAGCTTCTTCTGCATGCCATCCAAATTGATGAGATCGTGATGCAGCATTTCCAAATACTCCGTCTAAAGTAAGGTACCGCTTCATTTTTTTGACTACTTTTGGATCTAATGGAGTGGTTGCTGCATAATCTAAATAAATGGTTTTATTTTTCATATTATACAAACTCTTTTTTTTATCATTAAAATAAAAATATAAAGATCATTATATGGAATATATATCTTTATTGATATAAAAAATGATATAAAACAAATACTATAAATATAGTTAAATATTTTATATATATTAATAAATTATTTAAACTTTATATAACTAAGTGATAAAAATTTGTTCTTGTTGTTTTTTTTTTATCTCTCATGTATAATTATTTTTATAATAATATTATTAAAAAAGAAACTTTAAAAATATTTTATTAGATATATAAAATTTCTTAGGGGTGTAGTTCAATAAGGTAGAGCATCGGTCTCCAAAACCGAATGTTGGGGGTTCAATTCCCTCCACCCCTGTTTTAATAATTTTTTTATGTTAGGATGGAAGATTTATTTTTCGATTTTATTCTAAACAATCATAACGAAACTATATATATTATATATTTAAAATCTTATCATATTTGCCTATCAAAAAAAATAAATTAACAATATATTTTTAAAAATTCAAAATATTGCAATGAATTATAAAAATTTAAAAATAAAAAAAATATTTATATTTTTTTTTAATGTAATTTACTTCTATTTTTTTTATTTTTTTTTATTTATTTTATTTTTCACATTTTTTATATATGAGTATTTAAATATGCCTATCTATCGTTCTGCAAAAACTATTAACGGAAGGAACATGGCAGGCGCTCGAGCTTTATGGCGAGCAACCGGAGTAAAAGAAAAAGATTTTGGAAAACCTATTATTGCTGTTGTTAATTCTTTTACGGAATTTGTACCGGGTCATATTCATTTACGTGAATTAGGTAGATTAGTATCGCTTCAAATTAAAAAATTTGGTGGAATCGCAAAAGAATTTAATACTATAGCAATAGACGATGGAATAGCAATGGGGCATTCGGGAATGTTGTATTCATTACCTTCTCGAGAGTTAATTGCTGATTCTATTGAATATATGATACAAGCTCATTGTGTTGATGCTATGGTTTGTATTTCAAATTGTGATAAAATTACCCCTGGTATGTTACTTGCTGCTTTAAGATTAAATATTCCTACTGTTTTTGTTTCTGGCGGTCCCATGGAATCTGGAAAAGTAAAAGTAAAAAATGAAATTTTTACTGTAGATTTAGTTGATGCTATTACACATAGCGCTGATAAAAATACATCTGATCAGATTTTGCATGATATTGAAGAATCAGCATGTCCAACTTGTGGTTCATGTTCCGGGATGTTTACTGCAAATTCTATGAATTGTTTAACTGAAGTTCTTGGTTTATCTTTACCGGGTAATGGCACAATTTTAGCTACTCATAGCGATCGTAAAAAACTTTTTCTGAAGGCTGGGGAGATTATAGTTAAAAATACTAAGAATTACTATGAAAAAGATGATTTTCGGTTATTGCCGTGTAATTTAGTAAACCAGATTTCATTAAAAAATGCTATGACACTGGACATTGCAATAGGTGGTTCTACTAATACAGTTTTACATCTTTTAGCGATGGCTAATGAAGCTAAAATTGATTTTACTATGAAAGATATTGATAGTTTATCACGCACTACTCCAAATTTATGCAAATTATCTCCTAGTACTAAATTATATCATATGGAAGACTTGCATCGAGCTGGTGGTGTAATGGCTATTTTATCTGAATTAAATAATAAAAAAATGATTGACACCTCGGTCTTAAATATTTTAGGTATGACATTGTCTAAAACTTTAAAAAAATATGATATTTTAAAAACAAAAGATGATAAGATAAAATCTATGTTTTTAGCAGGACCTTGTGGAAAAAAGACAATTCTTCCTTTTTCTCAATCATTTAGATGGTCTACCTTAGATACAGATCGTCAGTTTGGTTGTATACGTTCTTACGAATTTGCATATAGTTATGATGGTGGATTAGCAGTTTTATATGGGAATATCGCTCAAGATGGTTGTATAATAAAGACCGCGGGAATTTATAAAAAAGATTTAGTCTTTTTAGGAAAAGCGTGCGTTTATGAAAGTGAAGATGATGCTGTTAAAGCTATTTTAACTGATCAAATTAAACCTGGTACTGTAATAGTGATTAGATATGAAGGTCCTTGCGGAGGTCCTGGAATGCAAGAAATGTTATATCCTACTACCTATTTAAAATCAAAAGGTTTAGATAAATCATGCGCTTTAATAACCGATGGCCGTTTTTCAGGAGGTACTTCTGGAATTTCTATTGGACATATTTCGCCTGAAGCAGCTAATAAAGGTTTATTAGCGTTAGTTAAGAATGGTGATTCAATTTTTATTGATATTCAAAACCGTTGCATTAATTTAAATGTTTCTCAAAATATTTTAAAAAAAAGAAAAATAAAACAAGAAAGTCGTGGCTTAAATGCGTATACTCCAAAAAATCGTATTCGTTTTATTTCTGATTCTTTAAAGATTTATAGTAAATTAGCTACTAGCGCAGATCAAGGTGCGGTTCGTGATTTAAAAAAATTATATCGTCATAATTAAAATTATTTGTATGGATGAAATGACGTCAAAAAAGATTTTTTTCTTTTTATATAAAAAACAATTGATGAGTACATAAGGACTTATATTGTGAAAAATTATTTCAATTCATTAAATTTTAGAAATCAATTAAAAGAGCTAAATACTGGATTTTTATTACATTCAAAAGATTTTTTAAATTCTACAAAAATATTAAATCAAAAAAATATTGTTATTGTTGGATGCGGAGCGCAAGGTTTAAATCAAGGTTTAAATTTACGAGATTCAGGTTTAAATATTGCTTATGCTTTACGAAGTGAATCTATCAAAAAGAAATCTATTTCTTGGCAAAATGCTATTAAAAATAATTTTTTAGTAGATACATATAAGAAGTTAATACCAAACGCTGATTTTGTAATTAATTTAACTCCGGATAAAGAGCATACAATTGTTGTAAAAAAATTACAAAAATTAATGAAAAAAAATGCTATTTTAGGATATTCCCATGGTTTTAACATTGTAGAAGTAGGAGAAAAAATTCGTTCAGATATTACTGTGATTATGGTGGCGCCTAAATGTCCGGGAACCGAAGTCCGTCAAGAATTTTTGAAAGGTTTTGGAGTACCCGCGTTAATTGCTGTACATAAAATGAATGATCCAAACTTAGAAGGTTTAGAATTAGCTAAAGCTTGGGCAGTGGGATTAGGTTCTCATAAAGCAGGAATTTTAAGTTCTTCATTTATTGCGGAAGTGAAATCAGATTTAATGGGAGAACAAACTATTTTATGTGGAATGCTACAGGCTTGTTCTTTAGTTTGTTATCAGCATTTAATTAGTAAAGGTTATGATTCTGAATATTCCACCACATTACTGCAATTTGGATGGGAAAAATTAACAGAAGTGATGAAGGTTGGTGGAATATCTTTATTGTTAGATTTTCTTTCTAATACAGCTAAAATACGCGTTTATACATTATCTCTAGCATTAAAAAAAATTTTAAAACCTTTGTATCGTTTGCATATGGATGATATTATATCTGGTCAATTTTCTAAAAATATGATGCAAGATTGGAAAGATAATAATCTAAATTTATATACATGGAGAAAAAAACTACGTGATTCTAATTTTGAAAAATCTGCGATTTATGAAAATCGTATTATTCAAGATCAGGAATATTTTGAAAAATGTACTTTGATGATTGCTATGTTAAAAGCAGGGGTAGAATTAGCATTTGAAACAATGTTAGAAGCTGGCATTACAGAAGAATCAGCATATTATGAATCTCTACACGAATTACCTTTAATAGCTAATACTATTGCTCGAAAAAGACTATATGAAATGAATATGGTTATTTCTGATACAGCAGAATATGGAAATTACCTTTTTTCTAATCGTGCTATACCATTATTAAATAATTTTATCAATTCAGTTAAAAGCAGTGATTTAGGTGAATCAATAATAGAAGAAAATATTAATCCGAATCAACTTTTATCTATAAATTATAGTGTACGAAATCACCGAATTGAATTAGTTGGCAAACGTCTTCGGTCTTATATGAGAAAAACAAAGTCTTTATAAAAGATACTTTTAATTTTTTATATATCAAAAGCGTATTTTTTTACATATAAATTAATTCATTAAATTAATTATCTTCTATTTTTTTAATTATACAAATATTATGAAATTAAATATTGCACAAAAAAAAGCTATTCATTTGATTCAAGGTCCATGTCTAGTTTTAGCAGGCGCTGGTTCCGGTAAAACAAGTGTAATTATTAATAAAATTTTTCAATTAATTACATTTTATCAATATGATCCTTCTAGAATTATTACTGTAACTTTTACTAATAAAGCTGCTCAAGAAATACGATGGCGTTTATTAAATTTATTATCTGACAAAATAATAAAGCAATTATTTATTTCTACTTTTCATGCTTTTGGTTTAAAGATTATTCGAGAAGAAATTAAAATCTTAGGTTTTTCTTCTTCTTTTACATTATTAGACAATCAAGAGCAATTACATGTTTTAAAAGATTTAGCATTAATAGAATTAAAAAATGATATTTTTCTTTTAAAAAAATTGTTTAATCAAATTAAAAAATGGAAAAATCTTTTACTATCGCCAGAATTAGCTCGTATATATATAAAAAAAATATCACATGAAAAATTTTTTGATTTATATCATAAGTATACTAATTTTTTAAGGTCTCATAATTTATTGGATTTTGATGACTTAATTTTTTTACCAACATTACTACTAAAAAGTAATGTATTAGTGAGACTTCGTTGGCAAAAAAAAATTCAATATCTATTAGTTGATGAATATCAAGATACAAATGGAAGTCAATATGAATTAATTAAAGTATTAAGTGAAAAAAATCAAAATTTTACATTGGTAGGTGATGATGATCAGTCTATTTATTCCTGGAGAGGAGCGCGCCCAAAAAATTTTTACTTTTTAAGAGATGATTTTCCAAATTTAAATGTTGTTAAATTAGAACAAAATTATCGTTCTTCTGGTTGTATTTTAAAAGCCGCTAATCAATTAATTGCCAATAATTCTAATTTGTTTAACAAAAAGTTATTTTCTACTTTAGCGTTTGGAAAAAAAATATATATTTTTATTGCTTTAAATGAAGTTCACGAAGCTAAAATTATAGTTAATCATATTAAAGTTCATAAAAATTTTTATAAAAAAAAATTCCAAGATTACGCTATCTTATATCGTAATAATTATCAAGCAAAGATTTTCGAATTTGAATTAATATATCAAAAAATTCCATATCATATTCATGAAGGAAACTCTTTTTTTGAAAATTTAGAAATTAAAGATTTATTAGCATATTTACGTCTTATTGTTAATCCTTATGATGATATAGCTTTTTTAAGAATTATTAATATTCCACGTCGTAAAATTGGTTCAGTTACATTATGTAAATTAAAATCTTTAGCTAAGAAATATAAAATTTGCCTATTTTTTGCGAGCATGGATGCCCGTATTATTTTTCATTTTAAAAAAAATACCGTTTTAATTTTACATAATTTTATTTTATGGATAAAAAAAATTATGCTTTTAATTCCTAAAAATTCTAAAGATATTTTAGATTTGATTATTAAAAAAATTGATTATATAAATTGGTTAAATAAAAAAATTAAAGATCGAATATTATTAAAAAGAGCTATTAAAAATATTCAAATATTTTCGCATTGGTTAAAAACTATTTTAAATAAAAAAGTTTTAAAGCGACCAATGACTTTAGGGGATGCTTTATTGCATCTTATTTCAGATCAGAATATTCATCATAATATTAAATATAATAATAGTCTTAGTATGTCTTTAGATCAGTTACAGTTAATGACTTTACATGCATCGAAGGGTTTAGAATTTTTAGTGGTATATATTGTAGGGGTAGAGGAAGGAACTTTGCCTCATAAAAAAAGTATTTTAAAAGAAAATGTATCAGAAGAACGTCGTCTGATGTATGTAGGAATAACAAGAGCACGACAGCAATTATTTTTAAGTTTTTGTAAAAATAAAATAAAATTTGGTACTAAAGAACATTTACAACCTAGTCGTTTTTTGTTAGAACTTCCTAAATCTTCAACAGTATGGGTTAATAAATCTTAAAGATTTTATTTTTTTAAACGAAAGAAAATTTTTAATATATACACTATTAAAAAAATAAAATTTTTTATTTTTTTAAATATAATTTAAATATTTTTAAATATGAGAATATTATATGAAAATCAGTAATATAATTGAAGTTTTTGATAAAAACTTTAATGAAATTGTATTATTATCAAAAAAATATGTATTAGTGGATTTTTGGGCGGATTGGTGTGGACCTTGTAAAATTTTAGCGCCTATTTTAGAAGATATTGCTGATCAATATTTAGGA
The DNA here is from genome assembly GCF_900128735.1 of Buchnera aphidicola (Cinara confinis). Lineage (GTDB taxonomy): Bacteria > Pseudomonadota > Gammaproteobacteria > Enterobacterales > Enterobacteriaceae > Buchnera_F > Buchnera_F aphidicola_L. Next base: position 431,046 of record NZ_LT667503.1, on the reverse strand, counting down.
AAAATTATAGTCGGTAAAATGAATGTAGATAAAAATAGTCTTATTCCACCAAAATATTCTATCAGAGGTATTCCTTCTCTTTTACTTTTTTATAATTCACAAGTAATCGGTACAAAAATTGGTGCGCTATCAAAAGTAGAATTAATTGATTTTTTAAATACTCATTTAAATCAAGAAAATATATAAATTTTTAAAATAACATTTAAAAAATGTATAATTTTTATAATGTATATAATTATATTTATATAAAAATAATAAGTGTAATAATTGCATTATTTATTTTTTTTTATTATATTTTTATAGAAAATTTTTACTTGATTTGTATATATATTTATTTTTTTTTTAAATTTCTTTTATTTTTTATATATCTTTGTTTTTTATATATAAAAATTATTTTAAGGTTTTCTATAAATTGATTAAGAAACTTATTATTATGAATCTTACTGCATTAAAAAATAAATCGGTTTCTAAGCTTATTATTCTTGGTGAAAGTATAGGTCTTGAAAATTTAGCGCGTATGAGGAAACAAGATATTATTTTTTCTATTCTTAAACAACATTCAAAAAGTGGAGAGGATATATTTGGTGATGGTGTGTTAGAAATTTTACAGGATGGTTTTGGTTTTTTAAGATCTTCTGACAGTTCTTATCTGGCAGGTCCAGATGATATTTATGTATCACCTAGTCAAATACGTCGTTTTAATTTAAGAACTGGTGATACCATTTCTGGAAAAATTCGACCCCCTAAAGAGGGCGAAAGATATTTTGCATTATTAAAAGTTAATGAAGTAAATTATGATCGTCCCGAAAATGCACGTAACAAAATTTTATTTGAAAATTTAACACCATTACATGCTAATTCTAGATTAAAAATGGAAAGAGGTAATGGTTCTACTGAAGATTTAACGGCTCGGGTTCTTGACTTAGCATCTCCTATTGGAAGAGGTCAACGAGGATTAATTGTAGCTCCACCAAAAGCTGGAAAGACAATGTTGTTACAAAATATAGCACAAAGTATTGCTTATAATCATCCGGAATGTGTTTTAATGGTTTTATTAATTGATGAACGTCCAGAAGAAGTTACAGAAATGCAAAGATTAGTTAATGGAGAAGTTATCGCTTCTACTTTTGATGAACCTGCTTCTAGACATGTTCAAGTATCTGAGATGGTAATAGAAAAAGCGAAAAGATTAGTGGAACACAAAAAAGATGTGATTATTTTATTAGATTCTATTACTCGTTTAGCTCGAGCATATAACACAGTAGTACCTGCTTCTGGAAAAATATTAACTGGCGGAGTTGATGCTAACGCTTTACATAGACCGAAAAGATTTTTTGGAGCAGCTCGTAATGTGAAAGAAGGGGGAAGTTTAACTATTATAGCAACAGCTTTAATTGATACTGGATCTAAAATGGATGAAGTTATTTATGAAGAATTTAAAGGGACTGGAAATATGGAGTTGCCATTATCTAGAAAAATAGCAGAAAAAAGAGTTTTTCCTGCGATTGATTATAATCGTTCAGGTACAAGACGTGAAGAATTATTAACCATTCCAGAAGAATTACAAAAAATGTGGATTTTACGAAAAATTATTCATCCTATGGGCGAAATTGATGCTATGGAGTTTTTAATTAATAAGTTATCTATGACAAAAACTAATGATGAGTTTTTTGAAATGATGAAACGATCATAATAATGATGTAATTGATATATAACAATTAATACGATTTTTACATATAGTATTTTTTTGTATATTTTATTTAAATTATTTTTTGATATTTTATATTTTTTAATAATTTGAATTATGTAATTCCTTCTGAGTATATTTGCGCATTTATAGTTAATTTTTATAAAATATATTTTTTAAAAAATATAAAAAAATACTAGATTTTTTTTTTATTATGTTTATAATTATAAAATAAGCAAGAATAATTATTTTTAATCATTTTTGCGTCCGTAGCTCAGTTGGATAGAGCATTACTTTCCGAAAGTAGAGGTCTCAGGTTCAAGTCCTGTCGGACGCAATCTTTTTTCTTAAATAAATTATTTTTTTTGGTGGTCATAGCTCAGTCGGTAGAGCTCTGGATTGTGATTCCAGTGGTCATGGGTTCGAGCCCCATTGATCACCCAAATAATATAAGAAGTCTTAATAATAAAATACGTAATATTACATAGACTTTAAAATGCTTAAAGTAACTTTTAAAAATATATTATAAGTACTTTGTATAAATATATCGGCGAATAGCGCAGTTTGGTAGCGCAACTGGTTTGGGACCAGTAGGTCAGAGGTTCAAATCCTCTTTCGCCGATTTTTTTTTTGAATGATATACATATTAAGAGAAAAAAATTATTTTTCGGAATTTTATTTAGTGTATTTATTTTTAAAAAATAATTATCATATCTTATTAACTATTTTTATATTATTTGATATCAAAAATTTTATTAATTTTTGATTTAATTCTGGTATTATTTTTTGTATTCTTTCAAGTTTATTAAAATATTTCTTAAAAGATATGATAATATTTTTATTATAAATAATACTCCTTTCATAAAATTACTTTCTGTAAAATCATTTTAACGGTATAATGCTAATAATTATTTAATGTATTTTTTATTTTTAATTTTATATCCTTTAAAAATTTTATATTAATTAATATTTTTTAATAATATACATGATTCGTTTTTGATTTTTTCTATTTTTACTATATATTTTATTAAAGAATAATTTATTTGAGAAACATATTTTGACAGATTTTAAAAAGAATACTGTTTATTTTTCTAAAATGCATGGTTTAGGAAATGATTTTATGTTGGTTGATAATATAAAAAATTATTTTTTTTTTCTTCTCGTTTAGTGAGAACGTGGTCAGATCGACATTTAGGAATAGGATTTGATCAATTATTAATTTTACAAAAAAGTAATTGTTTAAAAGCTAAATATTATTATCGAATTATTAATTCTGACGGTACAGAAGTTGAACAATGCGGAAATGGAGCTCGATGTATCGCATATTATTTATTTATTATTAAAAAAATTAAGAAAAATAAAATTTGTATTAGAACTAAAAAGAGATATTTATATTTAGAATATTTATATAAAAATTTTATGAAAATTGATATGGGTAAGCCCTTATTTTCTCCTTGTCAACTTCCTTTTTTGAATAATGATATAAAATTATACTATTCTATTGAAATTGATAAAAGAATTTATAAAATAAGTATAGTTTCTATGGGTAACCCACATTGCATTGTGCAAATAGAGGATTTTAATGATAATTTAATAAAAAAAATTGGATATAAGTTATCTATTCATCCATTATTTCCAAAAGGGGTAAATGTTGGTTTTATGCAAGTTATTTCAGAAAATAAGATTTTTTTAAAAGTATATGAACGTGGAGTAGGTGAAACAAAATCTTGTGGAACTGGAGCTTGTGCGGCGGTTGTCACAGGTATAAGAAATAACCTTTTATGTAATACAGTAGATGTTTTTTTATCTGGAGGTCAGTTACAAGTAACATGGCGTGGCGGTCTGAAAGATACTGTATATATGTCAGGTGAAGCTACTCATGTATATGATGGAGTTTTAAAATATTAAATTATATATTAACAATAGTTATTTTTTAAAAAAAATATTTTTTGTATTTTTATAATTATTTTGAAAACAGATTATATTTTTTTTAAAAAAAACAATTAAATTATTAATTTTTTTTCAATATAATTTTAATATTTTTAGGGTATTATTTTTTATGTTATATGGATCATATTTTATGATTACATATATATTGAATTAACTGATTATTTCATAATGTTGTTTATATTTTTTTATAAAAAAATGATTTAGTATTTGACTTTTTAATGCAGTACAGTATATAAAGAAACATAGAATAAAATGTATTTTATAAAAATAAAATTTTTTTTTATTTTAAAAATATATTTTTTATTTATGTAATCAGATATTATATAGAAATATTTTAATTCATATATTTTTTTATTAAAAGTTTTGTATTGAACAAAAAACATTTTTATTTTTTTAATACATATTTAATAAAAATTTATTTTTTTTTTAAAATAAACTTATATTCTATTTTTCTTCAAAAAAAACATATTAGCCTTATTATGCAATTATAAGTAAAAGGACATAAACATCATGTCGCCAATTTTTTCAATAAATTCTAATAAAAAATTTAATTTAAATCCATTAAATGAATATGATTGTTCTGAGAAACTGAATGCTACACCTTCAAAAAATATTAAAAAACGTGAGATCCATTTTTCTAAAAATAAACATCTTCGTCAAAAAAATCTAAAAAGAACTGAAAATAAAAGTAAAAATTTATATTCTCTTCCTGCAGAATTTGATAATGATGCTATATATAATATTAAAAATCCAATCACGAATTCTACTTATTCGCTTCCTGATCCAAATAATTATTCTCCTCTACCTGATAACGCTAAAATAAAAGAAAAAAAAACTTTTGGAGAAACCGTTCCTTTTGAACAGTTTTCAGAAGATTTAAAAGAAGGTTCTTATGGTAAAGCATGTGCAAGCTTAGGAATGGACCTTTTAGGTTTATTGCCCTCTGCAGGACCTGGTTTTCGAGGTAGCTTAGAAAAAATTTCTTCGTTTGTAAAATCTAGTATATCTGATCAAAAAAATGATGATTCAAATACCGTAAGCCCAAAATTTTCGGATCTTCAAGATATATCTTCAAATGCTATAGCTGGAACATATAGTTGTATTGGTTTACCTGGTTCTTTATTTTCCTTACCACCTCATTATAACAAATATCACATAGATCATGAAACTCCGGTTACTTTTTCTAAAAAAAATTTATATGATAATGTGAATCATGCTGTTTCTTCTATTTATAATGAAGGACAAGCGGCATGGAAAATGTTTAAATCTTGTACTCTTGAACAAAAAACTAATAATTTTGCAAGAAAATTACAAAACTCATATTTAAGATTAAATAATACTCGTTTTTTAAATAAAAATTTTTTAACATCATTATTAAAGAAAGAGATCTATATTAATGGTAAAAAAATTCCCGCTTCAGATAGTATAGCAGAAACAATAAAAAATATTCAAAAAATCATACCAGATTACAATGCACAACAGTTAGTATCAACATATGCTCATCCTGGTGTTTTAAAAATGGCAGAAAAACAATTATTGAAAGAACATCCGGAAATAAATGATCGTATTTCGCAAAATATGCATATTACCTATCGTATTGATCAAGTAGATAATGAATCATTTAGAATTTCTATTTTAAAACATGCTTATTTAAGACCATCAATGTTCCATTCTCCTAATGATATCCATGCTTATGGTCTTCGTGCAAACATGTTAATATCGAAAACTTCTCGTCCAAAATTACAATTTACATATTTTGCACAATAATTTTTTTTAATCTTTTATTTTTTTATATTGATTCCTTATGTAAAATAAGGAATCAATTTAAAATGATTGATTATATAATTTTATTTTTTAATAAAATAATTTTACATAGATAATTACCAGTAATTTTCACTAGAAATATGACCGGTTTTTCTTCTGAAATGTTTTTTCATATCTTTTAATTTATATAATATACTTTGAGTTTCTTTTACCATATTAGGGTTACCGCATAACATAACATGCGATTCTTTTTTATTTAAAGGTTCTGAAATAGATTTTTCTAATTGACCTGACAATAATAATTTTGGTATGCGTCCATATAAATATTTTGAATTTTTTTCTTGACTTAAAATTATTTTAATAATCATTTGATTTTTATTTTTTTTTTGAATTTTTTTTAAAATTTTAAGATAATTTAAATCATTTACTGATTTAACGGCATATATTAAAATTATTTTTTTATATTTCTGAAATATAATTTTATCTTGTAAAATAGAACAGTATGGACCGATTGCTGTTCCTGTGGCAATCATCCAAATATTTTGACGTATTGGTAGTTCAGACAAAATAAAAAATCCAAAAGAATATTTTGTAATAAAAATTTCATATTTCTGGATATTATATAATTTAGGTGTTAATTTCCCGTGTGGGATAAGTAATATATAAAATTCTAATATCTTATTATTAGGTGCATTAACAAAAGAATAGGCACGTTGAATTCTTTTATTTTTATATATACAAGATAATTTTGTAAATTGTCCCGCAAGAAAAGGAGCAATAGGAGCGTTTATTTTTAATGTAAACAATCGATCATTCCATTTTTTTAAATCAATTATGTTTGCTTTTAACCATATCATCTGCATTATCCAAGATATATGTTATATAATAAATAATATTAAATATATATTATTTATAATAATTTAAAAATTAGTTTATTATAAAATTGTTATATTTTTTTTTGATTTTTTTATATTTAAATTAATTTTATTTATATATTATATAGAGAATATAGTATTTATTCTATAATGCATATTATAAAGGTATAATAATGGTTTTAGAAGTTTTTTCCGAATTAGAAAATAAAATAAAGAAATCAATAGATATAATTATTGCTTTAAAAATAGAAGCACGTCAATTTAAATCACAAATAGATGATTTAAAAAAAGAAATAGATAATTTATTACAATTAAATAATACATTACAAAATAAAAATAAAGAATTAACGGAAGAACATTTATTTTGGAAGGATAAATTATTAGTTTTATCCAAAAAAATAAATGATTTTATGTTAGAAGATAAATATTAATGATTTTCTTAATCAGTAAATATTATCAATATTAGTATCCGTAAATAAAGATATATTTAAAAATTTAAAATTTATTAATTATAAATTATTTGATTATTTTTTAATTTTTTTAAAAATCTTAGTAATTGCCTATCATAGACATTTTGTCTAAGATGGGCAATCTTTGTACAATTTTTTTTTTAAATTTTTTATATTATTAATAAAATTTTTTATAAAATAAATCTACTTAAATCTTGGTTTTTAATTAATTTTTTTAAATGTTGATTAACATATTTTTTATCAATATAGATTTTTTGACTATATTTTTCTTTAGTATAAAATGATATATCTTCCATTAATTTTTCTAGTACAGTATATAAACGACGAGCACCAATATTATCTGTAGTTTCGTTAATACTCCAAGATGCTTCTGCAATTTTTTGAATTCCATCTTTAGTAAAAATTATTTCTATTCCTTCAGTTTTTATTAATTCTTGATATTGCATAGTAATAGAGATGTTAGGTTCAATTAAAATACGTTCAAGATCATGGCTTGTTAATGCTTTCAATTCTACACGTATTGGTAATCGTCCTTGTAGTTCCGGAATTAAATCAGAAGGGGAAGATGTTTGAAAAGATCCAGACGCAATAAATAAAATATGATCTGTTTTGACTGGACCATATTTAGTTGATACAGTGCATCCTTCAATTAAAGGTAATAAGTCACGTTGCACACCTTCTCGAGAAATTCCTGATCCATTTGTAGATTTATTACTACTTTGACAAATTTTATCTATTTCATCAATGAAAACTATACTATTTTGTTCAACTGAATGAATAGCTTTTGTTTTTAATTCTTCCATATTAATTAATTTTAAAGCTTCTTCTTCGGTAAGTAATTTCATTGCATCTTTAATTTTTAGTTTTCTTAAATTTTTTTTTTGTCCGCTTAAATTTTGAAAAAGTGATTGTAATTGATTGGTAAGCTCTTCCATTCCAGGAGGAGACATAATTTCTATTCCAATAGGCGGAGAAGTAATTTGAATTTCTATTTCTTGATGATCCAGTTTTCCTTCTCTTAATTTTTTTCGAAATAATTGTATTGTGCTATTTTCATTTTCTTTTTCGCTATCTTGATTCCACTTATCTTGTGATATTGGAATTAAAATTTTTAATATTTTTTCTTCAGCGATTTCTTGAGCATATTTTCTATTCTTTTTTATTTTTTGAACCCGCATCATTTTTACTGCGAGTTCTATTAGATCTCGAATAATTGAATCAACTTCTTTTCCGACATAACCAACTTCTGTAAATTTTGTTGCTTCTACTTTGATAAATGGCGCATTAGCTAATTTTGCTAATCTTCGGGCTATTTCTGTTTTTCCTACGCCTGTTGGACCTATCATTAAAATATTTTTAGGAGTAATTTCATGTCGTAATTCAGAATTTAATTTCATACGCCGCCATCTATTACGTAAAGCTATAGCTACCGCACGTTTTGCGTTATCTTGACCGACGATATATTTATCTAATTCAATTACAATTTCCTGAGGAGTCATTTCCGACATTTTTCTTTCCTTATCACTTTACTGAGGGTATATCTTTAATAGTTAATGATTGATTAGTATAAATACAAATATTAGCTGCAATTTGTAATGATTTTTTTACTATTTCAATGGCATTTAAAGTTGTATTTTGAATTAAAGCATATGCAGCGGCTTGAGCAAAAGGTCCTCCTGAACCAATAGCAATGACATCATTTTCAGGTTGAATAACATCGCCTGTACCTGTAATAATTAATGAATGATTCTTGTCTGCTACTGCTAGTAATGCTTCTAATTTTCTTAGAAATTGATCAGTACGCCAATCTTTTGCTAATTCAATAGCAGCACGTAGTAATTGTCCCTGATGTTTTTCTAATTTTTTTTCAAATAATTCAAATAGAGTAAAAGCGTCAGCTGTTCCGCCAGCAAAACCAGCGATAACTTGTTTTTTGTATAATGAACGTACTTTTCGAACATTACTTTTCATAATTGTATGTCCAAAAGTTGCTTGTCCATCTCCACCGATTACTACTTTGCCATTTGTTCGTACGCTAAGTATTGTAGTCATAGATTTTTTACCTTGTAAGGTATAATCATTTTTTATAAAAATTTTTAATATTAATATATATATTTTTAATATAATAAATTTTTTTTAGAGTTTCTTATTTTTTTAATATTAGAATTTTTTAATTTTTTTTAAGATTATTATTTTATTAATAATATTTTTTAATATTATGATTTTTGAAGTTCGATATTTTTTCTGCTTATGATTTTTTAATTGTATTTTTATATATTTTTATGTACGATATATTACAACAATAATATTAATAATTTAGTATTATATACTACAATTGACTTTGAGAATATATTATGAAAAAAAATATTCATCCGGAATATAAACAAATTTTTGCTATTTGTTCTTGCGGATATAAAATTCCAGTTTTTTCTACTAAAGTTAGTGATATGCAATTAGATATGTGTTCGCAATGTCATCCTTTTTATACAGGCAAACAAAGAAAACTGAATACTACTGGGCGTATACAAAAATTTAAAAAACGTTTTAATCTTTCTAATTAAATACGATTTATATTAGTATATAAATATTTTTGATTTAAAGTTTTTTTATTTTTTTATATATTTTAAGGACGGATTATTTTTTTAAAAAATGGAATGATAGAATTTTTTGTTTTATAAGTTTATTGGATGATATTGTTTCAGCGGGAAACGAGATTTGAACTCGCGACCTCAACCTTGGCAAGGTTGCGCTCTTCCGGCTGAGCTATTCCCGCAGTATATTCACTTTTTTTATTATATAAAATTTATAGTTTTTTGCAAGTTTTATTTAACTGATTAGTTAATTATTCTATAGATTTATTGAAAAAAATTTTTTTTATAGAATAATAATTCTGATATAGATTCATATAAATCTGATAAAGCTCGATGTTTATTTTTTTTTTTTTCTTTTATATAATGAGGTTTCCAACGTTTAACTAATTCTTTAAGTGTGCTGATATCAATATGGCGATAATGAAAATATGATTCTAATTGTGGCATAAATTTTTTTAAAAAAATTCGATCTTGTGAAATTGTGTTACCGCATATAGGAGAAGTATGAATAGGCACCCATTTTTTTAAAAATTTTAATGTTTTTTTTTCTGCTTCTTTTTCACGAATTTTGCTATTTTTAATTTTTTTTAATAATCCATTTTTTTTATGTATACAGTAAATATTATTGTCCATATTTTTTAATATTTTTTCTTTTTGATAAATACAGATATTTGGACCTTCTGCAAGTATTTTTAATTTTTTATCGGTAATAATAGATGCAATTTCAAGAATTCGGTCTTTTTTAGGATTTAAACCGGTCATTTCTAAATCAATCCAAATTAAGTTTTTTTTTTATGCATGATTTTTAGATATATTCTTAATAAATAAAAATAATTATATATATTTTTATATAAAAATTTTTATATAAATAAATAGTGGATATAAAGATTGGTTTTGGGTTTCTTTATATAGAGAACATTGAATGGTTTTTAGATTTTTTATTTAATAAATAATTAGGGTTAATTTTGATTTTTTTTTATTTTATTTTGATATATATGTTATGAATAAAAAATGTTTTAAAAAATTAAAGTTTTTAAAAGATTTTTTTATTTAACTTTTATTTAATATAAGTATTTTTTTTATTTAATTATATTCTTATTAACATAAAAAGTATAGAAATATATCATTTAATACAGAATTAAATGAATTATCAATTAATATTAAAAAAATATTTTAAAGAAAGCATAGATAAATTGTAAATATAAAAATTTTTAAAATATTCAGACATAGTAAATTTTTTTTATTTAAAAAAATTTTGGATAAATTTTTTTAAATATTGGTAAGAAATTTGTTTCAAAAAAATTATTTCTTTAATTTTTTTATTCTATTTTTTATGAAATTAATTTTTATAGATAGGGAAGAGATCAAATTAAGAAAGTTTATTCATTAATTACATAAATAAATTTTTTTTAATTATTTTTTTAGTAATTTATTTTTTTTATAATATTTTTGCGCTGTAGAGTAGTTTATAGTAACTAATATAAATGATTTTAAAAAAAAATTTTTTATATTTTATATATTATTTAAATATAAAATATTTTATTTTATCTTTTTATTTTTTTTAAATTTATAAATATAGAAAGGGTATATGAAATCTAAACGTATATTATTTTTTTTAATGGGTCCAACGGCTATTGGTAAAAGTTTATTTTCAATGCAAGTAAAAAAAAAATTTTCGGATATAGAATTATTAAGTGTAGATTCTAAATTAATATATAAAGAATTAAATATAGGTACAGATAAACCTACACCAGAAGAATTGTTTTTGACTCCATGTAGATTAATTAATATTAAAAATGTACAAGACACTTATTCTTCTGCTGATTTTTGTAATGATGCATATAAAGAGATCCATGATATTTTTTCTATTGGAAAAATTCCTTTTTTTGTTGGTGGTTCTATGTTATATTTTAAGGCTTTATTAGATGGTTTAGTTTGTTTACCGTCTTCTAATAAAAATGTTAGAGAGTATATTTTTAAAATTCTATTTAATAGTAATAAAAAAAAATTATTTAAAGCTTTAAAAATTTTTGATTATGTTTCTAGCTCTAAAATACATATGAATGATATATATCGAGTTTTAAGAGCGTTAGAAGTTTTTTTTGTTTCTGGTGGTATTCCGTTAAGTAAATTATTAACTTTCAGACAAAATAAATTACCTTATCGAGTTTTTCAATTTGCTTTTATTCCATTCGATAAAGATTTATTATATGAAAAAATTTCTATACGTTTTTATAAGATGCTTGAGAATGGTTTTGAAAAAGAAGTACAAGATTTATCTAATCGATTTTCTTTTAAGTATCCTTTGCCTTTTATGAATAGTATTGGTTATAAACAAATGTGGGAATATTTACAAAAAAAATGTACTTATCAAGATATGGTTAGTAATACCTTAAAGGCGACGCATAAATTAGTCAAACATCAACTTACATGGTTGCGCAAATGGAAAAATATTACTTTAATTTATGATAATAATAAAAATGAATTGATGGCAAAAATAGAAAAAATTATAAATAATAATAAATAAACTTTAATTTACATTTTAAATTTTTTACTTTTTTTAAGTGAAATAAACGGAGAATAAATAGATAAATTTTGATTATTTTTTTATTTTAAATAAGTAATAAACATATAATAAATAATTATAATCATCTTATATTGAGTTTTATATATATTTCAGTTAAAATATGAAAATCAGAGAAATTTAAAATTATATTTTTATATAACAGTCATTAAGGAATTATATTTATGCGTTATTATGAAATTATATTAATGATCCATCCAGATCAAAGCGAAAATATTGCACATATTATTGAATTATATAAAAAGATGATTCTTGCAACTCAAGGGAAAATTCATCGTTTAGAGGATTGGGGTAGAAAACCTTTAGCTTATTCGATTAAAAAATTAAAAAAAGCTCATTTTTTATTGATAAATATTGAAGTTAACGTAAAATTAATGAAAGAGTTAGCAAGACATTTTAAATTTAATAATAATATTATTCGAAATTTAATTATCATTAATAAAAAAGCTATTAATAAAGTATCTCCAATGTTAAAAATAAGAGATGATCATAAAAAGAATGTTTTTTCTTTAGCTAAAAATTCTATAAATCATTAATTTTTTGTCGTTCATTTAAAATTCTATTTTTTGTTTTTTTAATTAAAAAAAATAATATGTTTATACCATTGATTTTTTAAGTCTAGAATTTTATTCAAGAAAAGGAAAGGAATATGGCTCGTTACTTTCGTCGAAGAAAATTTTGTCGTTTTACTTCGGAAGGCATTAAATATGTAGACTATAAAGATATTACAATGTTAAAAAATTATATTACTGAAAGCGGAAAAATAGTTCCTAGTCGTATTACTGGAACTAAAGCAAAATATCAACGACAACTATCAAAAGCTATTAAAATTGCACGTTATTTAGCTCTTATTCCATATACAGATCAACACCAGTAATTATAATTTATCAAAAAAAATTTCTATTTTTTAAAAAATTATGTGTGATATAGGATAATAATTAATTTATGAAAGTTATTTTGTTAACTAAATTAAAAAATTTAGGAAAATTAGGTCAATTAATTACAGTAAGAAATGGTTATGCAAGAAATTATTTGATTCCTAAAAAAAAAGTAATCTTAGCAACCGATAAAAACATTAAAAAATTTAAAGACTCTATTCTATCTTTAGAAAAAAAACAAGTTGAAAAAATTAATCAAGCTAATATAAGGATTAAAAAAATTCAGTCTATTAATTCTATTATTATATCTAAGAAAACAAGCGAAAAGAAAAAAATTTTTGGTTCTGTTGGGGTTCAAGATATTATTAAAGCGCTTTTAGAAAAAGGAATTAAAGTTAAAAAACAAGAAATAAAATTACCGAATGGTTTATTACGTTTTTTAGGGGATCACCAAGTTATTTTTTCTCCTTATAAAAATATATTTACAAATATTACTATATCAATTATTAATGAAAAAAAATAAATTTTTAGTATTGATTTTTTACGTTAAGATTATTTGGAGCATCTGTGTGGTATAAAAATTTATATAGGATATTTTTATGTCTTGGAGAAGTATAATCCATTTAAAAATTTTAGATCAACGCACAAAATTACAATTACCATTGTTTTTTTATCATATGAATGGTGTAATAGGATTATACTTAAATTTATGTGTAAAAAATAAATTATGTATTATGCCTAATCAATCGGAATTGTTATCCACTGGTATTTCTTTATATCGTTGTAACTTGGAAAAGGAAAATATCCAGTATTTAATATTACCTCGTGCTGGATTAGGTGTTATGAAAAATATTATTTTTGGAAATTTTATAAATTTTCTTAAAAAGTTAAATGAAGGTGAAGTTAAATTATTAATTTGGAATAAAAGTAAAATAAATTTTTATATTAATTCTGGAGAAGTTATTGCTCAACTAGTTTTTATTTCAAATATGAATATTTCATTAAATTTTATTTTTTAGTTAAAAAATTTTTCTTTATATTATTATTTAATGGCCCCTGCTGGATTTGAACCAGCGACCAAACGATTATGAGTCGTGTGCTCTAACCACTGAGCTAAGGGGCCAAGTATTTTTTTTTAAAAAAAAATATTATAGTGATATTATAAAGCAATTTTTTTTAGTAATCTATATTTTTTATTAAAAAAAAAAAAAATATTATTATTTATTCTTTAAATACCTAAAAAATAAAAGTTTTTATCTTTTTCTGACTTTTCATAATCCTTTTTTGTTGCTTTTTTTTCATTTTTATGATATAAAATATAATTATTCCTCTGTAGTTCAGTTGGTAGAACGGCGGACTGTTAATCCGTATGTCACTGGTTCGAGTCCAGTCAGGGGAGTAAAATAATAGAATTATTAAAATAAATTTTTAATATTAGGTTAATATGCTAAAAATATCAAATAAACTTTTTAAATATTTTTTATTTTATGATTACGAAACATTTGGAGTTCATACAGCATTAGATAAAGTCTCTCAATTTTCTAGCCTCCGAACTGATTTATCTTTTAATATCATAGAGAAAAAAAAAATTTTTTTTGTATTCCACCTTTAGATTACTTGCCAGATCCTCATTCCGTATTAATTACCAAAATATTACCTCAAGATTTATGTAAAAAAGGAATAAATGAATATTATTTTGCAAGAGAAATATATAATATTTTTTTAAAAAAAGACACCTGTATTGTTGGGTTTAATAACTTAAAATTTGATAATTTAATAACACGTAATATATTTTATCGAAATTGCTTGGATCCATATGAATGGTGTTGGAAAAATGGAAATTCTAGTTGGGATATTTTAAATGTTTTACGGGCTTTTTATATTTTTTATCCAAATAATATTTTATGGCCTAAAAATACTGAAGGTCATATTATCTTTAAATTATCTGAATTTACTAAGATTAATAATATTTTACATAGGAATGTACATGATGCCTCTTCTGATGTTTTTGCCACTATAGAAGTAGCAAAGTTATTATGTTCTAAAAATAAAAAATTTTTTTTTATGTTATATATTATGTCTAAAAAAAATAATATACGATATTTTATTCATAAGAATTATCACAAACCTTTTTTTTATTTATCTAGTATATTTGGTAGTAAAAGAAATAATATTAGTTGTGTTATGATATTCGGTTATCATCCAAAGAATAATAATTTACTTTTGATTTTTGATTTAGAAAGATCCCTTAAAGATTTAGTTTTATTATATGAAAAATCAAATAAAATCAATTATACTATTAAAGATTTATTGTTAGTTGGAATTAAGATTATTTATTTGAATCAGTCACCTATGTTTTTTAAATACAATTCATTGTCTGTAAAATCGTGTCAACGACTTAATTTAAATTATTATAAATATCAAAAGAAATTTTTTTTTCTTTTAAATAAAAAAGATATAAAAAAATGGATTTTGTCTATTTTTTTAATACATCCTCCCTTTCCATTAGTTTTGAAATCAAAGAATATAGATTTAATGTTATATTATGATTTTTTTCATTCTCAAGATAAAGTACATTTAAATTTATTACATAAAAAATCTCCAGAGTATTGGAATATTACAAATTTAAAATTTTATGATCATCGTTTATATAAAATTATTTTTAGATTACGAGCGAGAAATTTTTTTAATTCATTAACTATATTAGAAAAACAAAGTTGGAAAAAACATTGTCAAAATATTATTCGTTCAGAAATTATTAAACAATATTTTCATAAAATTGATTCTTTAAAAATATTATATAATGATGATTATGAGAAAGTATATTTATTAAATCAATTAGCTAAATATGTTAATCAATTAATAAAAGATATTAATAATTTTTGTTAATTTTTATAAAAAAATAATTTTTTTTTATAAAAAAATGAGAAAAGATTAATAATTACTTTTGATTTTTTTTTAAAAAAATTAATTTGATAGTATTAAAAAGATTCTAAAAGAAACATGATAATTTCTTTTAAAAAAAAGACCAAATAATTTATTTATATATTGAATATAATTCTTATTTTTTTTATAAAAAACATGTATTTTTATAATGATAAAAATATTTTTTCAAGATATATATACATATTAGATTTTTTAATTACTTTTAAAAATCTTTTTGAAGATATTAAACTATTTTTTTCTAAAATAGAAATTTTATCATTTCTTTTTCTAGTTTATCTCTATCTTTTTCTAAAAACATATTTAATTTTTTTTCATTGATTATTTTTGTTTGTTCTTTAATCCATAATTGCCATGCTTCTTGGGAAATTTCATTATAAATTTTTTCTCCTATTTGACCGGGATAAAATTGATAATCTAAGCCTAACATATTTTTCTTCAAATATGTACAAAAAATTGTGCGAGTTTTAATTTTTTTCATAATATTTTTTCTATTTTTTTTTATTAGTTGTATAATTTTAGAAACGGGAGCAGGAATGCCTATTTTAGAGGGTTGATCAATATTATACCAAAGATATTTTTTTTTTGAATATTTTTGTTTTTTATCTTGATGATTAATGTATATTATATAAGAGTTAATATATAATTTTATATGACTACAATAATGTATAAATGGAGGTATCATAAACTTTATATTTTTATGAATTTTATATTTATTTTGAATTTTTTTCCATATATTTGATTTTATAGAAAAATAATTTATAGGAAAAAAAAATAACGATTTCCAAAATTTTTGTATTTTTTGTTTTTGTAATAAAATAAAATGTTTATAATATAATATTAAAAAATTTATGCCAGTTTTTTTATTATCTAAAGTGGAATTATTCAGAGTAATTTTAATCTTTGATAATTTTTTTATTTTATAATAGTTACATGTTCCTTTTAAAGGACATGATATACATATTGGTTTTCTAGAATGACATATTAATGCTCCGAGATCCATCATTCCTTGATTAAATTTTTCTGCATTATGTATAGGAATTAATATGTTAATAATACGCCATAATTCTTTATCAGAAAATGATTTTTTTTTTAAAGAAAAATTATATCGTATTAATATGCGTTTAATATTAGTATCTAATATTGGATAACAAAAACTTTTAGAAAAAGATAAAATAGCATGGGCTGTAGACTGACCAATTCCTGGTAAATCTTTGATTTCGGAGATATTATTGGGAAATATTCCTTGATATTGATTGATGATGATTTGTGTAGTTTTATATATATTATGTGCTCGTTGATAAAATCCTAAGCCACTCCAAAGATATAAGATTTTTTTTATTGGAGCTTTTGATAATTTTTTTAAAGTAGGAAAAATTTTTATAAATTTTTTATAATATGGAATTACTGTGTTAACTTGCGTTCTTTGTAACATAATTTCCGAGATCCAAATATTATATATATTTTTATCTTTTTTCCATGGAAGATTTTTACGACCATTTAGATGATACCAATTTAAAATTTTTTGCGAAAAAATCATATCTTTTCTCTTGTATTGATTTATCTTAATAATATCCAATAAATAGTAATAGATTTTTTAATATTTTTTATATAATAAAAAAATCATTTTTTAGTTTTATTATTTTAATTGTATTAAATAATGTTTTTAGGAGTTATTGAATGTATAATAATAGTAATATAAATTTTTTAAAAAGAAATAAGAGAATAAAAAGTTTTGTATTAAGGTATAGAAAAATCAATTTTTTTAGTTCTTCTGGTGTAATTTTAGATTTATGGGTTCGTTTTGGGATCAATTATAAAAATCATTTCATTTCTTTTAAAGATATATTTGGCAACAATAATCCTATTGTAGTAGACATTGGGTTTGGTCAAGGTGATTTTTTTATTAAAAAAGCTGTATTATTTCCAAAAATGAATTTTTTAGGAATTGAAGTCTATCCGCCAAGTATATTATCTAGCCTTAAGTATGCTAATATGTATCATACTGATAATATTAAAATTATACACTATGATGCTGTGGATGTTTTTTTAAATATGATTCCTGATAAAACTTTGTTTATGATAAAAATTTTTTTTCCTGATCCTTGGCCTAAACGAAAACATCATAAAAGAAGAATAATAAATCCATCTTTTATTTCTCTTATTTCTAAAAAATTAATTCCTCATGGTAGTATACATATTAAAACAGATTTTCAGCCTTATGCTAATTATATCAAAAAAATTTTTTTAAAGTTTGATTTTTTTAAAAAAATAATTTTGGAAAAGGAAAACGAGCAAGAAAAGTTGTTATATCAAACTAATTATGAAAAACGCGGTATAAAATTAGGTAATATAATTTTTGAATATATTTATAAAATTTAATTTTTATTAGTAGTTTTTTTATAAAAAGAAAATAGTTTATTTATACTATATTATAAAAATTCTTTTTAAAAAAAGAATAATTAATTTTTTTTATTTAATTTCATTATTTTAATAAATTTTTTTATATATGAGATAAAAAGAAATTATATTTTTTTATAAATTTATTAATATAATCATATTATAAAGTTATAATATACGTTTTTTTTGATCTTGAGTGGTAATCCAACTTTCTAAAATAATTTTTGCTGAAATAGAATGAATACACGTTCGCGTTAACGCTTTAAATCCTCCTTTTTGAAAAATAATTGATTTAGCTTCAATTGTAGTGAGCCTTTCATCATGTGTGATAATAGGTATTTTATAACGTTTTTTTAATTTATTACAAAATTGATCTACTTTTTTTGTAATTTTTTGTTTTTTTCCATTCATATTGATTGGGTAGCCTACAATAATTAGTTCCGGTAACCATTTTATAATCATTCGATCTAATTCATTCCAATTATTATTCTGAATTTCTTGAATAGGTTTTGCATAAAGTAGTTCCGTTTCTGAAACTGCTAAACCCATTTTTTTAGTTCCATAATCTATAGCTATTACTAACATAATGAAAATAAATGACCTTATTAAAAAAAATTTTATGATTAAGTGGGTTCTTAAATTTTTAGAAATTATTTAATCTTTAATTCAATAAATTTTCGATGATTGAAAATCATATTTTATTTATAAAATTTTGCACGCGATATAATATAGATTTTTAATTTTTTTTTACATTGATATGCATTGTAGGGTTAGCATAATTATCAAATCGTGACCATTGTCCGTTGAATGTTAAATGAATAGTTCCTGTTGGTCCATTCCTTTGCTTTCCAATAATTATTTCTGCAATACCTTTTAATTCACTTTGTTCATGATATAATTCATCTCGATAAATAAATATAATAAGATCAGCGTCTTGTTCTAATGAACCAGATTCTCGAAGATCAGAGTTTATTGGTCTTTTATCAGATCTCTGTTCTAGTGATCGATTTAATTGAGATAATGCAATTATAGGAATTTTTAATTCTTTTGCTAATGATTTTAATGTTCTTGAAATTTCAGCTATTTCTAAGGTTCTATTTCCAGATAGTGTTGGGATAGTAATAAGTTGTAAATAGTCAATCATAATTAAACTTAACCCTTTATTTTCTCTGTATATACGGCGTGCGCGAGAACGAATTTCGTTGGATGTTAGTCCGGCTGAATCATCTATGTAAATATTTTTCTTTTTTAATAAAATATTAATAGTACTAGAAATACGGCTCCATTCTTCGTCATTTAATTTTCCCGTACGAATTTTTGTTTGATTAATACGAGATAATGATGCTAACATGCGAATCATAATTTGTTCGGCTGGCATTTCTAAACTAAAAATTAAAATAGGTTTTTCATATAACATAGCTGTATTTTCACATAAATTCATTGCAAAGGTTGTTTTACCCATTGAAGGTCGTGCAGCTATGATTATTAAGTCTGATTTTTGTAAGCCTGAGGTTTTTTTGTTTAAATCATGATAACCGGTATTTAAGCCAGTAATTCCATTGTTTGGTTCTTGAAATATTTTTTCAATAGAAGCGATTGTTTTGTCTAAAATAATTTCAATATTTTTTGGTCCGTCGTTTTTATGCATTCTTATTTCTGATATTTTAAAAATACTTGATTCTGCATAATCTAATAATTCAATACTTTTTCTACCATTTGGTTGATATCCTGCATTAGCGATATTATGCGCAGCTAAGATAATTTCTCTTGTAATAGCTCGTTCTCGAATAATTTCTGCATATGTAACAATATTAGCAATACTAGGCGTATTTTTAGATATTTCTGCTAAATATGAAAATCGTCCGATATTATTTAATTCTCCTTTTTGTTCTAATGATTCTGATAATGTAATTAAATCTATAGGATAGCCACGATCTATTAAACTTTTCATTTCATAAAAAATTATTTGGTGTTGTCGGTTAAAAAAATCTTCTTGTACAATATATTCAGAAATTATATCCCATTGCTGATTATCTAACATTAACCCTCCTAATAAAGACTGTTCTGCTTCTAAGGAATAAGGAGGTATTTTAAATTTTTCTTGATGTAGAATTTTTTCTTTCATAAGCATATTTTCTCTTGCATAATTTAACTAATTTTTTTTATTATTCATAAGTACAATTTCTAATGCAATAGAATTTTATATAAAAATAACTTGTAAAAGATAATAAAAAATTTTTCAAGATTTTTTTTTTCTTAAAAATTTATTTTTTCTGATAATTTTTTAAATAAGATTTTTGTATTTTTGTTATTTTTTATATGATCTAAAAAATATTTTTTTAATTTTTTAGATTCTTTATTTCCGTAGAAAATATTTACCATATGGCGTAAAGTATATATTATGGGAATTTTTCTTAAGATATTTACATTTATGTATTTTTTCATTTTATATAAAAAAATTTTTTTGTTAAATTCAGTATTTTGTGAAAAGATTTTTTTATCTACATGACGTAATTGTAAAGGATTTTTATAGATAGCTCGCCCTAGCATAACTCCATCGATTATTTTTAAATGTTTTTTAGCTTCATGAAGATTTTTTATACCACCGTTTAAGATGATTTTTAGATTTGGAAAGTCTTTTTTTATTTTATATACATACGCATAATTTAAAGGAGGGATTGAACGGTTCTTTTTTGTATTAGATATTTTTAAATTAGCAATACGTGCATGTATAATAAATCGTTTACAATATTCTCTTTTAGAAATAGTTCTAATAAAGTTATATAAAAATTGGTAATTATTTTGGTCTTGTGTACCTAGGCGTATTTTAATACTAATAGGTATAGGGACAGCATTAAATATAGCTTGAATAATATTAAAAATTAACTGAGGATATTGCATTAATATAGCACCGAATCCTCCTAGTTGAGCTTTTTTAGAGGGGCATCCAATATTTAAATTAATTTCATTAAATCCCATTATATATGCAATTTCTGCGCATTTTTTTAAATCTTTAATATTATTTCCAGCAATTTGTATTGCAATAGGATTTTGATGATATGGTATATATTTTATATGGTCATGAGTATTTCTGTATAACATTTCATGAGTAGTTACCATTTCTGTATACAATAATGTTTTTTTTGTTAATTGTCTATAAAAATATCTACAATATTGATCAGTATAGTGTAACATTGGAGCAACAGAAAATTTATTTGAGTATTTTTCTTTGATACATAATTTTGTTTTTTTTATATTATTTTTTTTTTTATTCATTTATTTTTTAAATTATTTTTTTAATAATTATTTTTGATCAAGTATATAATATATTTTAAATTTTATATAGTGGTTATTTTTTTAAAAAATTATAAGAAATTTTTTTTAGAAAATAATAAAAATTGACTCGTCATAATATATATTATTTTGATATACTATGATATCAACAAATAAATATAAATATTATTTTTATATGTTTTAAATATATAAAGATATATTTTTTTTATTTTTTTAAATAAGTATATATTTGTAATACTATAAAATTAGGTTAAAAGATATTTATGGCTAGCAAAGGTGTTAATAAAGCTATTTTAATTGGTAATTTAGGTCAAGATCCAGACTTGCGATATATGCCTAACGGAAGTGCTGTAACTAATATTAATATAGCGACTTCTGATACATGGAAAGATAAAAATACAGGGGAAACACGAGAAAAAACAGAATGGCACCGTGTTGTTTTATTTGGTAAACTAGCTGAAATTGCAGGAAAATATTTAAAAAAAGGCGCACAAATATATATTGAAGGTTCTTTACAAACTCGTAAATGGCAAGATCAAAATGGGATAGACCGTTATACTACCGAAATTATTGTTAGTGTAACTGGTACAATGCAAATGTTAGGCAATCGAAATACTGGAACTTTAAACAATCCTGAAAATATTTCAAAATTTATAAAAAAACCAAATATTAAAGATAATAATCCTTTAGATGATCTTGAATCTTTATCTAACGTTCCTTCTCAAGAAAATAATCAAAAATCTAATTTAGTTAAATCTGCTTCAAAAATAGATTTTGATGATGACGATATGCCATTTTAATTTTTTTGATTAGGTAGTATTAAAATTTTTTTTAATCGATATGGTTAATAAATTGCATAATTATATAGCACAATTCTTTTGGATGTGAAAAGAAAGGCGCGTGTTTTGAATATGGAATAACATAAGAATAATGTTTTTGATATAGATTTTTTAATTTTACATCAATACGTGCAGGTACCATATTATCTAATGATCCATATATTTGTAATAATGGTACTTGTATATTACATATTTTTTTTCTTTGGTCTATTTGGATTAACCATTTTAATCCATATTTTATAGAATTTTTTGTAGGTTTTAAGAAATTTTTTTTAATATTATTAAAATTTAATACGTGAATATTAATTTTTAGTTTGTTTTTTATATGTAATACTTGAAAACTTTTTAAAAAATTTGAATAATTGGTTAAAATTTCTTTTTTTATTTTTTTAAGTGTTACAATTTTTATTCCTAACCAATTTTTTTTTTCAATAAAACATGGTGAAGAAGTGATTAAAATTATTCCTTTTGTACGTTCGGGATACTTTAGCCCTATATCAGTCGCCATTAACCCACCCATAGACCATCCTATCCATATAACTTTTTCTGGTAATTTTTTTAATATTTTTTGAGAAATTTCATTAAAATTTTTAAGTGGTTCTTTAATATTTTTTCCAAATCCAGGAAAATCTATAAAATATATATTATAATAAGGTTTTAATATAGTTAGTATATAGGTCCAGATATTTGAATCTAACCCCCATCCATGAAAAAATACTAAATTTATTTTTTTTTTTATTTTTAATTTATGTTTTATTATGTACATAATAAGTTTTTTTAAAAAAAATTTTCTGAAGATTTTATAAATTATTTTTTTAATCAAAAAAATCAATTTTTTTTTTTATTTCTTGAGATTTTATTCTAATATAGGTAAAATATATAATCAATAACATAATATAAAAAAACTTTTATGATTACTTTTTCGAATTTAGTTCAAAAATATATACATGAATTAATGTTAAAACAAGATGGTTTAGTAGGTATTAGAATTTTTATGAAATTCCCCGGTACTTTTCGAGCTGAATGCGGTATGGAATTTTGTTTTTTAGAAGATATAGATAAAATATCTGATAAAAAAATATCATATAAGTATTTTGATCTCTATATTTGCCGATCTATTTTATTTTTTTTAAGAGATGTAAAGGTTGATTTGATAGAAAATAATTTAGAAAAAAAAATTACATTAAACGCACCTTTTTCAAAATCTTTAAAAGCGCTTAATGAATCTTCTTCTTTAGAAGAAAAAATTCAATATTTTTTAATAGAAGTAATTAATCCTCAATTATCTTTACATGGAGGAAAAGTATTATTTATAAAAATGACTAATTCTGGTTATATTCTTTTAAAATTTATAGGTAGCTGTAATGGATGCTCAATGATTGATATAACTTTGAAAGATGGAATTGAAAAAAAGTTAATGGAAGAATTTCCTCAAATTAAAGGGGTTCAAGATATCACAGATCATCAGCATGGAACTCATTCATATAGTTAAATTTATTAAATAATTGAGATATATAATTCTATCTCTATATCTTAATTTTTCTATAAAATTATTTTATAAATTTTTTTTATGAGTCTTTTTAAGACTGGAATTTTTATAATTTTCTTTAATGATTATAATTATATTAAATATTTATTGAGTTTTAGCAATGGTGAGAAAGGGATTCGAACCCTTGATACGTTTTATCATATACATGCTTTCCAAGCATGCTCTTTCGACCTCTCAGACATCTCACCTTATTTATTTTTTAATGTATTTTATAAACAAAATTATACATTTTTTATTATTTTATTTCAATGTTTAATCCATGAAAAGATATATTCTAGTTATAGAATTATAATAATGGATTAAAGAAATTCATAATATAAATAATCGGGAATGATATATATATTTTATATAATTATTTTTATTTTTTTGCTATATTAATAATATATTTGATCTTTTTTTATATTTAATAAGTTCATATACGAAATTTTTTTTATTTTTCATAAAAAAATTAATTATTTTTTATTTTTCTTGGATATAAGAGTATGTTTGAAAAAAATATTTTTTTAATTGGTCCTATGGGATCAGGAAAAAGTACAGTTGGTCGTCAGTTAGCTCAGTTTTTAAAAATGGATTTTTATGATTCAGATCAAGAAATTGAAAAAAGAACGGGTGCTAACATAGCGTGGGTTTTTGATATAGAAGGCGAATCAGGATTTCGAAGAAGAGAAAAAAAAGTGATTAGTGACTTAACAAAAAAAAATAAAATTGTTTTATCTACAGGTGGCGGCTCGATTATTTCATTAAGCTCAAGAAATTTTTTAATTACACGAGGGATCATTATTTATTTAAAAACTACAGTTGAAAAACAATTATTACGTACAAAACTAGACAAAAATAGACCTTTATTAACCAATTTATATCAATCTGACAAATATATTTTAGAAAAATTAGCTAATGAAAGAAATCCGATATATCAAAGTATTTCTGAGATTACGATTAATACTGATCACGACAATGTTAAAACAATTGTGTATAAGATTTTAAAAATTTTAAGATTAAAATATGATATTAAAGATATTTTTTAATTTTTTTGATAATTAA
Organism: Buchnera aphidicola (Cinara confinis); assembly: GCF_900128735.1. Taxonomy (GTDB): domain Bacteria; phylum Pseudomonadota; class Gammaproteobacteria; order Enterobacterales; family Enterobacteriaceae; genus Buchnera_F; species Buchnera_F aphidicola_L. The sequence goes on along the minus strand of NZ_LT667503.1, from coordinate 406,181 downwards.
ATAATAAGGTATTAATACAATGTTAGAAAAAGTTCGCGTTAATTTAAGTAACCGTAGTTATACTATTTATTTGGGTTCGGGATTATTGAAGAAAAATAAAATTCAAAATTTTTTTTTACATGAAAAAAAATATATTTTGATCACGAATAAAAGATTAAAAGACATTATTACACAACATAATGTAGATCATGCTTTTTTTTTGTCAAAAATGAATCAGATATATTTATTAAAAGATGGTGAACATTATAAAAATTTAAAAGAAATAGAATTATTGATTACTTTTTTATTAAAAAATTCATATGGACGCGATGCTACTTTAATTGCTTTAGGTGGTGGTGTAATTGGAGATATGACAGGTTTTTCTGCTTCAATTTATCAGCGCGGCATTAATTTTATACAAATCCCTACCACGTTATTATCTCAAGTTGATGCATCTATTGGTGGAAAAACCGGAGTTAATCATAGTTTAGGGAAAAATTTAATCGGTTCTTTTTGGCAACCATTATCTGTTTTTATTGATATTCAATTTTTATCTTTTTTACCAGAAAAACAGATTCTTTCTGGTATTGCTGAAATAATAAAATATGCAATTATTTTTGATCGAGAATTTTTTAATTGGCTAGAAAAAAATATAAATCTTGTTATTAAATTGAAAAAAGAAGCATTATTATATTGTATAAAAAAATGTTGTGAAATAAAAGCTAAGATTATAGCGAAAGATGAAACTGAAAAAAATGATCGTATTCTCCTTAATTTAGGTCATAGTTTTGCTCATGCCATCGAAACTTATACGAATTATCAGGAATGGTTGCATGGTTATGCGGTTTCAGCAGGAATCGTTCTTGCAGCTTATTTAGCACATTCTTTAGGTTTTTTAGATGATTCAGAGTTATTAAGAATAATTACAATTTTCCATATTGTTGGTTTACCTATTTTAGGACCAAAAAATATGTCTGCAAATGATTACTTATCTTTAATTTCTCGTGATAAAAAAGTATTAAATAATAAAATTCGTTTAGTTTTACCAGTTTCTATTGGAAAGTCGATAGTATATACATTAACTGATAATTCTCAATTAATTACTGCGATTAATAATTGTTATCAAAAAAATTTTTTTGATATTTAAACGATGGAATTTAAAAATTAATGCTTTTAAAAAAGATAAAGAAAAATTTTTTATATTTTTTATTAACTTGATATCTATTTTGATGATATAAAATCACTTGGAGGACCATGAAACAATTTTTGATTTCTGCATCTATATTATCTGCAAATTTTTGTTATCTTGGAGAGGAAATAAATAATGTTTTATCCGCAGGAAGCCGTATGATTCATTTTGATGTAATGGATAATCATTATGTTCCGAATCTTAGTTTAAGTCCTATGATTTTAAGCTCAATACGAAAAAATAATATTCATGTTCCTATAGATGTTCATTTAATGGTTTCGCCAGTGACTGATTCTTTGATACTTTCTTTTGCTAAAGCTGGTGCTACTTATATTACAATTCATCCAGAAACAACAAATCATTTAGATAAAATCTTACGATTAATTAAAAGTTCCGGTTGTTATGTGGGCGTAGCATTAAACCCATCTACTACATTGGATTTTTTAAAGTATATTATTAATGAAATAGATTTAATTTTAGTTATGGCGGTTAATCCTGGTTTTGGAGGTCAAAAATTTTTGCCAGGAACCTTAAAAAAAATAAAAGAAATTTCTAAATTTATTAAACAATACAATAAAAATATTTTAATAGCTGTAGATGGAGGTATTAATTTAGATAATATTTCTAAAATTGTACATATGGGTGCTGATATTGCAATTATTGGATCGTCTATTTTTAATTCTAAAAATTATTCTCAAACCATAAAAGATTTTACTGAAGTGAATATTATCGATTAATATTTTTAATACTTCTTAAGAAAAATTTTTTATCTTTATGATAATATTAATAATATATTAAACCTTTATAAGGTAGTAATAATGTGCAAAAGATTTCTAAAAGTATTTTGTTTACTGGTGTTCAGCCGTCAGGTTTTTTAACTATTGGTAATTATTGCGGTACTATTAATCGTTGGACTGAGTTTCAAAAAAAATATTTATGTTTTTTTTGTATATCTGATCTTCATGCTTTAACTATTTTACCAAAAAAGTCTAAAGAATCTTTAAATAATAGAATTTTAGATACTTTAGCATTATATTTATCTTGCGGTGTAGATCCGAGTAAAAGCATTATTTTTCTGCAATCCAATGTTTATCAGCATACGCAGTTACATTGGATATTAAGTAATTTTAGTTATTTTGGCGAATTATCTAGAATGACGCAATTTAAATATAAAGTTAATTTAAACCAAAATAGCCCAATTAATCTTTCTTTATTTAGTTACCCAATATTAATGGCAGCTGATATTCTTTTATATCAAACGAATTTTGTACCAGTTGGTTTAGATCAAAAACAACATTTAGAGTTAGTAGGTACTATTGCTCGTCGTTTTAATAAAAGATATGGCAATATTTTTACAATTCCTTCTATTATTTTAAATAATGTTGGTTTTAAAATTATGGCATTACAAAATCCTATGAAAAAAATGTCTAAATCTGATAATAATCTTAATAATTCTATCTTTTTATTAGATTCAATAGACTCAATACGTATTAAGTTATATAAATCTCTTACTGATTCTAGCAATCCGCCAGAAGTTAAATATGATCAATATAATAAACCGGGAATTTCTAATTTATTGGTAATTTTATCATCATTAACTGGTAAAAAAATTTCTGATTTGGAGATAGAATTCAATAAATGTACTTATCAATATTTCAAAAAATCTTTATTAGATATTTTGTTAGAAGTGATATTAAAAATTCAAAAATCTTATTTTTTTTTTCGCAAAGACATACATTATTTATATGATATATTACGATTAGGCGCGGAAAATGCGCGGATACATAGCGAAAAAACTTTATGTCAAGTTCAAAATATTTTAAATTCATAAAAATATTAATATATATTTATTTTTTTCTTTTAATTTATTTTTGTATTGATTCTTAAAATTTTTTACATGATTATCATAATATTTTTTATGAAAAATAACTTATTTTTTATGTATTTTTTTGTTTTATGTAGTTTTTTTAGTTTTTTTTATATATCCATGATATATTAAGAAAATATCTTTTTATTAATTTATAAATAAATTACAGATATCATTAGAAATCAAAATTAATTTTACAATATTTTGCTTAATAAAAAATTAGATATACTTTAGATTTAAACTATATTTAGTTAGAGTTTTTAGTAATTTTTTGAAAAATTAAGTTATTAGTTACACAAGAATCTATTTTCTTTTTTTTCTGTTCTTTTTTATTTTTTAGTGATTATGTTTTTTTTATATATACGATTAATAGTCAACATTTTATAAAAAATATGAAAATTTTGGTTTTTTTATATGAAATTTATTATTTTTGTTACAGGCCCACCATATGGAGCTCAAAATTCTAGTACATCATTTTTATTTTCAAAATCATTGTTATCGCAAAACTTTTCTTTAAAAGGTGTATTTTTTTATTTTTCTGCAGTATATAATGCAAATGATATGTTATATCCTACTACAGATGATTTTAATATTATACAATCTTGGGTTTTATTAAAAAAAAAATACAATATAAATCTTTATTTGTGTTCTAGCGCTGCGCATCGGCGAGGAGTGATTGATGATGATACAGCGTTAAAATTAGGCTATTTAAAAGGAAATTTTTCTTCTTATTTTGAATGGTTTAGTTTATATGAATTAGCGTTGTTAACGTGTTCATGTGATCGAATTATACAATTTTAACTCATTAATTAATTTAAATTTATGAAATCGATTGCGTTTATTTTTTCTAATGTACCACATGGAAATAGTATAAGCAAAGAAGGTTTGGATGTTATCTTAGCTTTTTCATTACAAACCGAAAGAATTGGACTCTTTTTTATTGAAGACGGTGTTTTTCAATTATTACCAAATCAATTACCAAAATTTATTTTTTCATTTAATTATATAAAAACGTTTAAATTATTGCTTTTATATGATATTACTGATTTTTTTTTTGTGAAAAATCAATGGAAGAACGTGGTTTAAAGAAATTTGATAATTTTATATTAGATGTGCAATTTTTAAATTTAAAAAAAATTAAAAAAAAAATTAATGATTTTGACATTGTTTTTAAATGGTAATAATTATGTTACATATTTTATTAAATTCACCTTATAAAATATCAATAGATTCTTTATTGTCGTTAAGTTCTCTAAAAGATGATTTAATTTGTATTCAAGATGGGGTTGTTTTAGGAGTATATAATAATAATCTTCTAAAAAAATTTCATACCTTTTTTAAGGTAATTTATTTTTTAAAAAAAGATCTTTATGCTCGCGGTTTATATAGTTTTATTCATAAACCAGATTTAATAATTAATTATAACTATTTTGTACAATTAACAATAAAACATAAAAAAAATATAACATGGTAAAAATTATTTATAAAAGAAAATAATAATATTAACTTAATGATGATTATAACTTTTTTGAGATAATAAATTTTTTTTATTTTTATAATTTTTATGGAGTTTAAATGTCTACTATAAATCAATTAGTTCGAAAATCTCGTACACAAAAAAAAACAAAAAGTAATGTTCCAGCATTATCACGGTGTCCGCAGAAAAGGGGGGTGTGTATCAGGGTGTACACGACAACTCCGAAAAAACCAAATTCTGCATTACGTAAAGTATGTAGAGTGAGACTTACTAATGGTTTTGAAGTTACAGCATATATTGGGGGAGAAGGGCATAATTTACAAGAACATTCAGTGATTTTAATTCGTGGTGGTAGAGTAAAAGATTTGCCTGGAGTAAGATATCATATTGTGAGAGGTTCATTAGATTGTGCTGGAGTGAAAGATCGTAAAAAAAGTCGTTCAAAATATGGAGTAAAAAGATCAAAAACATAAATATTTATGCAAAGAGGAGTTTTTATGCCCCGTCGTCGAATTATTGGTAATCGTAAGATTTTACCAGATCCTAAGTTTTCATCGGAATTATTAGCAAAATTTATTAATATCTTAATGGTGAATGGTAAAAAATCAATTGCAGAAAATATAGTTTATACTGCTTTACAAAATATATCAAAAAAGTTACATAAAAATGAATTAGAAGCATTTGAATTAGCTTTAGATCAAGTAAAACCAGTAATTGAAGTAAAATCGCGTCGCGTTGGAGGTTCAACTTATCAAGTTCCTGTAGAAGTTCGTCCAATACGAAGAAATGCTTTAGCTATGCGTTGGATTGTAGAAGCAGCTCGGAAACGTATAGATCAATCTATGTCTCTTCGCTTAACTAATGAATTATTAGATGCAATTGGAAGTAAAGGAGCGGCAGTAAGGAAAAAAGAAGAAGTACATAAAATGGCAGAAGCAAATAAAGCATTTGCACATTATCGTTGGTAAATAATATTACATATGATCTTATAAATATAAAAGATGCGTTTATATTGATGGATATGGATTATTTTTGCATTGAGTTTAAATTATTTTTTTATTTTATATAGAGGATTTTTATGGCTCGTACAACGCCTATTACTCAATATCGTAATATTGGTATTAGTGCTCATATCGATGCAGGCAAAACAACTACTACAGAACGGATTTTGTTTTATACTGGCGTGAATCATAAAATAGGTGAAGTGCATGATGGTGCTGCAACTATGGACTGGATGGTACAAGAACAAGAACGAGGAATTACTATTACTTCTGCTGCAACTACTGCTTTTTGGTCTGGTATGGCTCAACAATTTTTGCCTCATAGAATTAATATTATAGATACACCCGGTCATGTTGATTTTACAATTGAAGTTGAGCGATCCATGCGTATTTTAGATGGAGTAGTGATGGTTTATTGTGCAGTTGGAGGAGTTCAATCTCAATCGGAAACAGTCTGGAGACAAGCCAATAAATATAAAGTACCAAGAATAGCATTTATTAATAAAATGGATCGTATGGGAGCAAATTTTTTAAAGGTTGTTGAACAGATAAAAATACGATTACATACTATTGCAGTACCGATACAATTATCTATTGGAGAAGAAGAAAATTTTCAAGGTGTAATTGATTTAGTAAAAATGAAAGCAATTCAATGGTATGAACATGATCAAGGAGTAACTTTTAAATATACCGAGATTCCAAGTAATTTATTATCACTTGCAAAAAAATGGCATAAAAATTTAATTGAAGTAGCTGCTGAAGCTAATGACGAATTAATGGAAAAATATTTAGAATCAGAGTTTTTAAATGAAAAAGAAATAAAAAAAGGTTTACGTATACAAGTTTTAGATAATAAAATTACTTTAGTAACATGTGGGTCTGCTTTTAAAAATAAAGGAGTTCAAGCATTATTAGATGCTGTTATAGAATATTTACCGTCTCCGCAAGATGTTAAAGTAATTAAAAGATCTCAAAAGAATAATTGCCTACCTAATATTTTTCGTAATGCAGATGATCAACAACCGTTTTCTGCTTTAGCATTTAAAATTGCATCGGATTCTTTTGTAGGTAACTTAACTTTTTTTCGTGTTTATTCAGGAGTTGTACGTTCTGGTGATATTGTTTTAAATTCTGTTAAATCACATAAAGAAAGATTTGGTCGTATTGTTCAAATGCATGCTAATAAAAGAGAAGAAATTAAAGAAGTACGAGCAGGTGATATAGCGGCAGCGATAGGATTAAAAAATGTTACAACTGGAGATACTTTATGTGATATTCATCATCCAATTATTTTAGAGAAAATGGATTTTCCTGAGCCGGTGATTTCTATTGCAGTAGAACCGAAAACAAAAGCAGATCAAGAGAAAATGGGTATAGCGTTAAATAGATTAGCTAAAGAAGATCCTTCTTTTAGAGTATGGACAGATAGAGAATCTCATCAAACTATTATTGCAGGTATGGGCGAATTACATTTAGAGATTATTGTTGATCGTATGCGACGAGAATTTAATGTAGATGCAAATATTGGACAACCACAAGTATCTTATCGTGAAACTATTCGTAAATTAGTTAAAGGTATTGAAGGAAAGCATATTAAACAATCTGGTGGGCGAGGTCAATATGGTCATGTTGTTATTGATTTATTTCCTTCTTTACCAAAAAATTCTGGTTATGTATTTATAAATGATATTAAAGGTGGCGTAATACCTACGGAATATATTTCCGCAATTGATAAAGGAATTCAAGAACAGTTAAAATCTGGTCCATTAGCTGGCTATCCAGTGGTGGATATAAGCATACGTTTATACTATGGATCTTACCATGATGTTGATTCTTCAGAGTTAGCTTTTAAGTTGGCAGCTTCTTATGCATTTAAATCTGCTTTTAAGTTAGCAAATCCAACTATTTTAGAACCCATTATGAAAGTAGAAATTGAAACTCCTGAAGATTATATGGGTGATGTGATTGGTGATATTAATAGACGTCGCGGTATTATTGAAGGAATGGATGATGATTCCTTAGGAGGTAAAAGTATTAAGGCTTATGTTCCTTTGTCTGAAATGTTTGGTTATGCAACAGATTTAAGATCTCAAACACAAGGTCGAGCATCTTATTCTATGGAATTTTTTAAGTATTCTGAAGCTCCAAGTGTAATTTGTGATAAGATTATATCTTTAAGAAATTCATAGTTTTTTTGATATTTCTTTGAGGTTTATAAAAAATTAAAGAAGGAAATTTAACTGTGTCTAAAAAAAAATTTACTCGTTCAAAACCACATATTAATGTAGGTACTATTGGTCATGTAGATCATGGCAAAACAACATTAACAGCAGCTATTACGACTGTTTTATCTAAAAAGTTTGGTGGACATGCCTGTGCATTTGAACAAATTGATAATGCTCCCGAAGAAAAAGCAAGAGGCATTACTATTAATACATCGCACGTAGAATATGATACTAATGTTAGACACTATGCTCATGTAGATTGTCCGGGTCATGCGGATTATATTAAAAATATGATTACTGGTGCAGCGCAAATGGATGGAGCGATTTTAGTAGTTGCTGCTACAGACGGACCTATGCCACAAACAAGAGAACATATTTTATTAGGTCGACAAGTAGGAGTACCGCATATAATTGTTTTTTTAAATAAATGCGATATGGTGGATGATGAAGAATTATTAGAGTTAGTGGAAATGGAGGTTCGTGATTTATTAACTCAATATGATTTTCCAGGTGATGATATTCCGATTATTCGCGGTTCAGCTTTAAAGGCATTAGAAGGTGAAAAAATCTGGGAAGATAAAATTATTGATCTTGCAGCTGCTTTGGATTCGTATATTCCTGTACCTATTAGAACTATTGATGCACCATTTTTATTACCAATTGAAGATGTTTTTTCTATTTCTGGACGTGGAACCGTAGTTACAGGACGTATAGAACGTGGCATTGTAAAGGTCGGTGAAGAAGTAGAAATAGTGGGGATTCGAGCTACAACTAAAACAATTTGTACTGGTGTGGAAATGTTTCGTAAATTATTAGACGAAGGTCGCGCAGGAGAAAATGTAGGAATTTTGTTAAGAGGCACTAAAAGAGAAGATATTGAGCGAGGACAAGTATTAGCTAAACCTGGAACAATTCATCCTCATATTAAATTCGAGTCAGAAGTATATATTTTATCAAAAGAAGAAGGGGGTCGACATACACCTTTTTTTAAAGGATACCGTCCTCAATTTTATTTTCGTACAACAGATGTGACTGGTTTTATTGAATTACCTGAAGATATTGAAATGGTTATGCCGGGCGATAATATTAAAATGATTGTGACATTAATACATCCAATTGCTATGGCAGATGGATTACGTTTTGCAATTCGAGAAGGCGGTCGTACTGTAGGAGCAGGTGTTGTTGTAAAAGTACTTGAGTAATATTATTGTAAATTTTTTTTATTTATTAATATATCTTGAATACGTCAAGATTGGAGTTCAACAGCTCTTATCTTGACATAAAAATAAATTTTTTGAAGTATTTGATTGCAATAAGAATATTAACACAAATATTTTTTATTAAATATCTTATATTATTTTTTAATTTAAAAAAATTATAGAACATATATATTTTGTATATTTTCTCTTTTTTAGGGAGTTTTTTAGTGTATGTCAAATCAAAGAATCCGGATACGTTTAAAAGCATTTGATCATCGTTTAATAGATCAATCTACCATAGAAATTGTAGATACTGCTAAACGTACAGGGGCACAGGTTAGAGGTCCTATTCCTTTACCAACTCGTAAGGAAAGATTTACTATTTTAGTTTCTCCACATGTAAACAAAGATGCTCGTGATCAATATGAAATTCGTACGCATAAAAGATTGATAGATATTGTACAGCCAACGGAAAAAACAGTTGATGCATTAATGAGATTAGATTTAGCGGCTGGAGTAGATGTACAAATTAGCTTAGGGAAATAGAGAGTTTTATTTCATTTTTATATATTCAATCATAAAGGTATACATGATATGATAGGTTTAGTTGGTAAAAAAATAGGAATGACTCGCATTTTTTTAGATGATGGTATGTCAGTTCCTGTCTCCGTAATTGAAGTTTTAGAAAATATTATAACACAAATTAAATTTTTTCGTACTGATTCTTATAATGCAGTACAAGTAACCACAGGTATGAAAAAAAAAAATCATATCTTAAAACCAGAAAAAGGGCATTTTTTAAAAGCTGGAGTAAATGTTGGTTGTGGATTATGGGAATTTAGGACTAATCATATCGAACGTTATAAAATTAAACAAGTAATTTCTTTAAGTTTATTATCTTCAATAAAAATGGTAGATATAACCGGTTCTTCTAAAGGAAAAGGTTTTTCTGGTACAGTAAAACGTTGGAATTTTCGTATGCAAGATGCTACTCATGGAAATTCTTTATCGCATAGAGCTCCGGGATCAATTGGTCAAAATCAAACTCCGGGTCGTGTTTTTAAAGGGAAAAAAATGTCTGGTCATTTAGGTCATGAGCGTGTGACTATTCAAAATTTAAAAATTATTAAAATAGATCAAGTAAAACATCTTCTTTTAATAAAAGGAGCGATACCTGGATTTAATGGAAATTATGTCATAATTAAACCAGCTGTTAAAAAATATAGTAGGAGTTGATAAAAATATGGAAATAGAAATTCAAGATTTAGAAAAGATGTTAACAATTTCTGATTATGTATTTGGAAAAGCATTTAATGAACCTTTAATTCATCAAGTAGTAAACTCCTATTTATCTAGTCGACGACAAGGTAGCAAATCTCAAAAAAGTAGAGCGGAGGTATCGGGATCTGGAAAAAAACCATGGCGACAAAAAGGAACCGGACGAGCACGAGCAGGGTCTTTTAGAAGTCCTATATGGCGGTCTGGAGGTGTAACCTTTGCTTCTAAACCAAAAGATTATACACAGAAAATTAATAGAAAAATGTATCGCGGAGCAATAAAAAGTATTTTTTCTGAATTAATTCGGCAAAATCGTTTATTAATTTTTAATAAATTCGATATAGAGTTACCAAAAACAAAAATTTTATTAGATTTTTTAAAATCTTTAAAAATTAATAATGCATTAATTATTACACATCATATAGATAAAAATTTATTATATGCTTCAAAAAATCTATATAAAATAGATGTTGTACATATTTCTAAAATTAATCCATTAAAATTAATTTCTTATCATAATTTTATTATTACCGCTTTAGCTATTAAAAAAATTGAGGAGTTATTTTTATGATTGCTGAAGAACGATTATTAAGTGTATTAGTCTCACCACATGTATCAGAAAAAACTTCAATAAGTGTACAAAAAAATAACACAGTCATTTTAAAGGTTTTAAAAAATGCGACAAAATTTGAAATAAAAATTGCGATTGAAAAATTATTTCAAGTTTCTGTTAAAAAAGTTAATTCTATGTTAGTGAAAGGAAAAAAAAAACGTAAAAATAATAAAGTGGTTAAAGGTCATAATTGGAAAAAAGCATATATTATTTTAAAATCAGGACAAGATTTAAATTTTTTAGGCCATAAAGAATAATTATAAAGGAGTATTTATGACAATTATACGTTGCAAACCTACTTCTCCAGGGAGACGTCATGTTATTAAGGTAGTATGTAAAAATTTATTTAAAGGTAAAGCATATAGTCCTTTATTACAAAAAAAAAATAAAACAGGAGGTAGAAATAATCATGGCCGAATTACTACTCGACATATAGGTGGAGGTCATAAAAAATTATATCGTATATTAGATTTTAAAAGAAAAAAAGATGGAATTAGTGCAATTGTAAAAACTATAGAGTACGACCCTAATCGATCTGCAAATATTGTTTTGTTATTATATAAAGACGGTAGTAGAAGTTATATTTTAGAACCTAAAGGCATTAAAATAGGAGATCAAATACAATCTGGATCGAAAGCTGTTATTAATATAGGTAATGCATTACCTCTTAAAAATATTCCTATAGGTACTGTGATTCATAATATAGAAATGAAACGAGGTAAAGGTGGTCAAATTGCTCGTTCAGCTGGAAGTCATGCACAACTTTTATCTCGGGATATTAGATATGCCACAATACGATTAAGATCTGGAGAATTACGAAAAGTACATATAGAATGTCGAGCAACAATCGGTGAAGTAGGCAATTCTGAACATATGTTACGTGTTTTAGGAAAAGCTGGTGCGTCACGTCGATGCGGTATTCGTCCAACTGTACGCGGAACTGCTATGAATCCTGTTGATCATCCTCATGGTGGTGGTGAAGGTAGAAATTTTGGTAAACATCCGGTTAGTCCTTGGGGTTTAAAAACAAAAGGTTATAAAACAAGAAAAAATAAACGGACTGAGAGATTTATTGTACGTCGTCGAATTAAATAATAGGAAAAAGATATATGCCGCGTTCCCTTAAAAAAGGCCCTTTTATAGATTTTCATTTATTTGAAAAAGTTCAAAGATCTTTAAAGAAGAAAAGTAAAAAATCAATACGGACTTGGTCTAGACGTTCAACTATTTTCCCTGATATGATTGGTTTAACTATATCTGTACATAATGGTCGTCAACATATTCCTGTTTTTATTACAGAAGAAATGGTAGGTCATAAATTAGGAGAATTTGCAATTACTCGCACATATCGCGGACATACTGCAGATAAAAAAATTAAAAAAACATTAAAGTAAATTATTAGAGAGGATTTGATTGCAAATGAATATATGCGCTATACATAAACAAGCGCGTTCTTCTGCGCAAAAGATACGATTAGTTGCAAATCTTATTCGAGGAAAACGTGTCTTATTAGCTAAGAAAATTTTATCAACAGTTAATAAAAAAGCAGCTAATTTAGTTTCAAAAGTTTTAAAATCTGCTATATCGAATGCAAGTAATAATTATGGATTTAAAAAAGAATTTTTAGTTGTTTCTAAAATTTTTATAAATAGTGGTCCTGTGATGAAGCGGATGATGCCAAGAGCAAAAGGTCGTGCAGATAGAATTTTAAAACGAACTAGTCATATTACAATTATATTATCTGATATTGCTATACATTCCGGAGAATAATAATGGGTCAAAAAGTACATCCAAATGGGATGAGATTAGGAATTATTAAATCTTGGGATTCCATATGGTTCGCAAGTAAAAAAGAATTTCCAAATTATTTGGATAGTGATTTTCAGGTGCGTTCTTTTTTAACAAAAACATTAATTAAAGCGTCTATATCAAGAATTGTTATTGAGCGGCCATCTAAAAGTATTAGAATTACTATATATACTGCGCGTCCTGGAATTGTTATTGGACGAAAAGGAGAAGATGTAGAAAAGCTTAGAGTAAAAATTTTTAAAATCGCTCAAGTTCCGGTACAGATTAATATTTCAGAAATACGTAAACCTGAATTAGATGCAAAATTAGTTGCTAATAATATTGCATCACAATTAGAAAGAAGAATTATGTTTCGTCGAGCAATGAAACGTTCTGTTCAAAGTGCAATGCGTCAAGGTGCTGAAGGGATTAAAGTAGAAGTTAGTGGACGCTTAGGAGGAGTAGAAATTGCTCGTCGAGAATGGTATCGTGAAGGTCGAGTACCGTTACATACCTTGAGGGCTGATATTGAATATAGTACAGCTGAAGCTCATACGACGTATGGCGTGATTGGTGTCAAGGTTTGGATTTATAAAGGTGAAATTTTAGGGGGCATGATACTTGCCAAAAAGGAAATATCACCGCCTGTTCCTACAAAGAAATTTTCTCGCAAATATCGTAAACAAATGTAGGAGTAATGAATGTTACAGCCTAAACGTACTAAATTTCGTAAAATGCATAAAGGTAAAAATCGAGGTTTATCTATTGGAAATGCTATTCATTTTGGATGTTTTGGTTTACAAGCTATAGAAAGGGGCAGATTAACAGCTCGTCAAATTGAAGCAGCGCGTCGTACGATTACAAGGTCGATAAAACGTCAAGGTAAAGTTTGGATTCGCATTTTTCCGGATAAGCCGATTACTCAAAAACCATTAGAAGTACGAATGGGAAAAGGTAAAGGAAATGTTGAATATTGGGTTGCTTTAATTCAACCAGGAAAAATTTTATATGAAATTAATGGTATATCTGAAGCTGAATCTCGTATTGCATTTAAATTAGCTGCATCAAAATTACCTATTAAAACTACTTTTATATTAAAAACGGTTATGTAATGTATGAAAAAATTAGATGAAAAAGATACTTTAGAATTGAATCAATTGTTAGTTAGGTTATTAAAAGAAAAATTAAATTTACGTTTACAACTTTCTTCGGGCAAGTTAAAGAAATTTCATTTAATAAAACAAGTTAAATGTAATATTGCACGTATAAAAACTGTATTAACACATCGGATAAAAGTTATATGATTAAAAAAAAGAATATTTTACAGGGATATGTGACTAGTAATAAAATGAAAAAATCTATAGTAGTCAAAATAAATCGTCGAATAAAACATCCTATATATAAAAAATTTATTAATAAACAGACAAAATTACACGTACATGATGAAAAAAATTTTTGTTCTCTTGGGGATTTAGTTGAAATTTGTGAATGCCGTCCAAGATCTAAAACTAAAACGTGGATATTAGTCCGTATATTAAAAAAATCAATACATTAAAGTATAATTTAATATTCAGGAGACATGAATAGTTTAATAAAAAATATCATGTCTTCGTTGTTATTTTTATAATTTATTTATTTTTTTTAATTATATATATAACGAAATATAACTTTAATAAAGAGGTTTATTATGATTCAAGTGCAAACAATTTTATATATTGCGGATAATTCTGGTGCAAAATTAGCTATGTGTATAAAAGTATTAGGAGGTTCACGTCGTCGATATGCTAATATTGGTGATATAATTAAGGTGGCGATTAAAGATGCTATTCCTCGTAGTAAAGTGAAAAAAGGCGATGTTATGAAGGCTGTTGTGGTACGTACTAAAAAAGGAATTAGTCGTTCTGATGGTTCTACAATTCGATTTGATAAAAATGCTTGTGTTATTTTAAATGATAGTACGGGACAACCAATAGGAACTCGTATTTTCGGTCCAGTTACTAGAGAATTACGTAATGAATCTTTTATGAAGATTATATCTTTAGCTCCTGAGGTATTATAAAAAATAAGGTAAAAATATGTCTGCTAAAATACGTAAAAATGATTTAGTGATAGTTTTAACGGGAAGAGATAAAGGAAAAACTGGAATTGTAAAGTATATTTATCCTGTTATTAATAAAGCAATTGTTGAAAATATTAATATGGTAAAAAAACATCAAAAATCGGCGCCTTCAAAACAAAAAAAAAGCGGTATAATAAATAAAGAATCTTTGATTGATATTTCTAATTTAGCTTTTTTTAATAAAAAAAATAATAAAAAAGAAAAAATTAAATTTCTTTGGATCAATAATAAGAAAGTGCGCGTCTTTAAATCAAATAATCAAATTATTTAAAAATTAGGAGTTTTTTGTAATGTTAATCGCACGATTAAAGTCTTATTATATTATTAATGTTATTCCTATGTTAATGGAGAAATTTCATTATACAACAGTGATGGAAGTTCCGCAAATTAAAAAAATAACATTAAATATGGGTCTTGGAAAATCTATTGCAGATAAAAAGGTATTAAATAATGCTATTAATGATTTAATGTTAATTTCTGGTCAAAAACCTATTGTTACCTTAGCAAAAAAATCGATTGCGAATTTTAAAATTCGGCAAGGATATCCTATTGGATGTAAAGTCACATTAAGAGGAAATAGAAAGTGGGATTTTTTTGATAAGTTAATAACTATAGCTATCCCTCGAATTCGTGATTTTCGAGGTATGCCTCTTCGTTCATTTGATGGACGCGGAAATTATAGTTTAGGTATACGTGAACAAATTATTTTTCCTGAAATTAATTATGATAAAATTGATAATATAAGAGGAATGGATATTACATTAACTATGAAAGCTCGATCAGATATAGAAGGAAGAGCATTATTATCAGCGTTTAATTTTCCTTTTCGAAAATAAAAAAATATATTTATTTAATAGAATAAAACATAAGAGATTAAAAAAATGGCTAAACAATCTATGAAAGCGCGTGAAATAAAACGTATTAAATTAGCTGCAAAATTTCATATATTACGATGTCAATTAAAAAAAATTATAATAGATTGTCAAGCTTTAGAAAAAGATCGATGGAATGCCATGTTAAAATTACAGACTTTACCGAGAGATTCTAGTCCATCAAGACAACGTAATCGTTGTAGACAAACTGGGCGTCCTCATGCATTTTTAAGAAAATTTGGTTTAAGTCGCATGAAATTAAGAGAATCGGCGATGAGAGGAGAAATACCAGGATTAACGAAAGCTAGTTGGTAATAGTCTATCAAAAAATATTATTTTATTTATAGAAGTGAGAAAAATCTTTATGAGCATTCAAGATCCCATAGCAGACATGATTACATATATTCGTAATGGACAATTAGCAAATAAAATATCTGTTATAGTTCCTTTTTCTAAGTTAAAAAAAAATATTGTTCAAGTTTTAAAACGTGAAGGATATATTTTAAATTATCATGTGTATAAAAAAACACATTTATTATTAGAAATAATATTAAAATATTTTCAAGGAAAACCAGTAATTGAAAATATTTCGCGTATTAGTCGGCCAGGTTTAAGGCAATATCGAAAAAAAGTTAATTTACCATTTATTATGCAAGGATTAGGTATTGCTATTATTTCTACATCATGCGGTATTTTAACGGATCGTGTTGCGCGTATGAAAAATTTAGGTGGAGAAGTAATTTGTTGCGTAGAATAAAATAAATTATTTGGAGATTTAGAATATGTCTAGAGTTGCAAAATTACCTATTACTATACCTGATGCTATATCAGTATCTTTAAATGATATACCTGTAATTATTATTACAGGTCATTTAGGATTATTAAAATATCGCATTCATAAATGTATTAAAATAAAACGTAAAAAAAATATTTTATCGGTGCATCATAATCATTTGTCAGAATCGTATGGTTGGATGCAAGCTGGTACATGTCGCTCTATTTTACAGAATATGATTTTTGGAGTTACCTATGGTTATACCAAAAAATTAAAATTATTTGGTGTAGGATATCGTGTAATTTTAGAAGAAAATAATATCTTAAAATTATTTCTTGGTTTTTCGCATCCTATTCAATATTCTATTCCAAAATATATTAAAGTTACCTTGCCATCAAATAATGAAATTTGTTTAGTTGGCGCAGATAAACAATTAGTAGGACAAGTAGCAGCTAATATACGATCGTATCGTATTCCAGAGCCATATAAAGGTAAAGGAATACGTTATTTGAATGAAAAAATATCTATTAAAGAGGCAAAAAAGAAGTAATATGAAAGGTCAAATTAATAAAAATACTTCACGTATACGACGTTATATGAAATTACGAAAAAATATTCAGTTAAGATCTCTCTTTCGTTTAATTATTCATCGAAGTTCAAAACATATATATGCACAAATTATTTCTAATAAAAATGCACAAGTAATAGCGCATGCATCAACCTTAGAGAAAAAGTATTTTGATAAAAAAAAATTATATACAGGTAATAAAACTTCAGCAGGTTTGGTGGGAGAATTAATTGCTCAAAGAGCACTTCAAAAAGGTATTACAAATGTTTCTTTCGATCGTTCTGGTTTTAAATATCATGGTCGCATTCAATCATTGGCAGAATCAGCTCGTTCATTTGGTTTAATATTTTAAGTATAAGGGTTATATATATGAGTTTTGAAAGAAAAGGATTAAATAACGAATTAAAAGAAAAATTAATTTCAGTTAATCGAGTTTCTAAAACCGTAAAAGGAGGAAGAATTTTTTCTTTTACAGCATTAACGGTTGTAGGAAATGGAAAAGGAAGAGTAGGTTTTGGATATGGTAAAGCACGCGAAGTACCATCTGCTATTCAAAAAGCTATGGAACAAGCAAGAAAAAGTATGATTCAAATTCCGTTGTTTAAAAAAACAATACAACATGCTGTAATTGGCATACATACTGGGTCAAGTATTTTTATGAAACCAGCGTCAGCAGGTACAGGAATTATTGCAGGAGGTGCTATGCGTTTTATTTTAGATGTTGTAGGGATACATGATATTTTAGCTAAAATATATGGTTCAACAAATCCTATGAATGTTGTACGGGCTACTATGAATGGACTTAAGAAAATTAGATCTCCAGAGATTATTGCGCGTAAACGAAATAAATCAATTAAATTATTTATATAGAAAGGAGACTAGTATATGAAAAAACTTGTTATTCAACAAATTAAAAGTATTATTGGTCGTCTTCCAAAACATAAAGCTACTATGAGATGTTTAGGTTTACGTTATATTGGAGATATTGTAGTTCGTGAAGATACACCTTCAATTAGAGGTATGATAAAAAAAGTTTGTTATATGATAAAAATAAAAGAAAAGGAAAAAATATGTATTTAAATACATTATCACGTTCATTAAATCATAAAAAATATAAAAAAAGAATTTGTAGAGGGATAGGATCTGGATTTGGAAAAACCGGAGGAAGAGGTCATAAAGGTCAAAAATCTAGAACAGGAGGAAAAATTCGTCGTGGTTTTGAAGGAGGTCAAACGCCATTATATAGAAGAATACCAAAATTTGGATTTGTATCAAAAAAACAAATTATTACTGCTGAAGTAAGATTATCAGAACTTGCAAAAATTAAAGAAAAAACTGAAATTACATTAAATATTTTAAAAAAATTTAATATTATTAAAAAAACAATAAAATTTGTTAAAATTATTCAATCTGGACATCTTTGTTTTCCAGTGGTTATTTCCGGTCTAAAAGTGACAAAGGGAGCGCGTATTAGCATTCAATCTGTAGGTGGTTTTATTAAATAAAAAAATACTATAACTGTAATTATATTGATTTCATAGAAAAAATAAAATGGCAAATACACATAATTTAAAAAATAGAATTTGGTTCTTAATTGGATCTATTTTAATATTTCGAATTGGATCATTTATTCCTATTCCTGGTATAAACATTAGTATATTGCAAAAATTTTTAATACAGAAACATAATTCTATTCTAGAAATATTTAATTTGTTTTCTGGAGGCTCCTTAAATAGAGCATCTATATTTGCTTTAGGTGTGATGCCATATATTTCTGCTTCAATTATAATTCAATTATTAACTGTCGTTTGTACCTCTTTAAAAGAATTAAAAAAAGAAGGTGAATTAGGAAAAAATAAAATTAATCAATATACAAGATTCATCACTTTTTTTTTAGCTTGTGTACAATCTTTTAGTGTAATTATAGGTTTACCTTATATTCCAGGTATGCAAAATATTATAATTCGTTCAGGTTTTGAATTTTATTTTCCTGCGGTAACAAGTTTAGTTACAGGAACAATTTTTTTAATGTGGTTAGGTGAATTAATAACAGAAAAAGGATTAGGAAACGGAATTTCTTTAATTATTTTTTCTGGAATTTTAGCGGGTTTACCAAAATCGATAGCTAATACTATGGAATATATTTTTTTGAATCAATTTAATATATTTAATTGTTTTTTAATTTTGATTACGATGATTTTCATTATTTATTTGGTAGTTGTAATAGAACAAAGTCAACGTAATATTACTGTTTATTATGCTAGACAACAGCAACATCGTAATATATCTTTAAAAAATAGTAATTATTTACCGTTAAAATTAAATATGGCAGGGGTGGTGCCAGTAATTTTTTCATCTAGTATCATTTTCTTTCCGTCAATGATTGCTACGTATTTTTATAATATTTTTCATGAAAAGAAATGGTTTTTTAGTTTCTTTTTTTCTTTACGCCCTAATCATTTTTTATATTTTTTTATATATATTTTTTTAATTATTTTCTTTTGTTTTTTTTATACAGGTTTAATTTTTAATGTTAAAGATGTATCTGAGAATTTAAAAAAATCTGGTGCTTTTTTACCAGGGATACGTCCAGGAATACAAACAGCTAAATATATTAACAAAATTGTATTGCGGTTAACATTAATTGGATCAATATATACAGTTTTAATTTGTTTAACACCAGAAATAATGCGTTATTTTTTACATGTTCCGTTTTATTTTGGCGGTACTTCATTATTAATTGTTGTAGTTGTCATTATAGAATTTATTACTCAAATACAAACATTTATAATGTCTACTCAATATACATCGGTTTTAAAAAAAGCAAGTTTATATTTAAGATCATAAAAATATCTAACAGTTTTTTAGGAGTTTTGCATGAAAGTCCGGGCATCTGTTAAAAAAATATGTCGTGATTGTAAAATTGTGCGACGTAAAAATGTTGTTCGTGTCATTTGTAATAATTATCCAAAACATAAACAAAGACAAGGATAAATTTTTTGTTATTGAACAAAATTTAAAATTATTTTGGTATAGATATTTGATAGATAATAAATTTTTTATATTTAAAAGAATATTAAAATAATATTTTTAATAACTGTGGAGTAAAATAAGTGGCTCGTATTGCTGGAATTAATATTCCTGATCATAAACATTTATTAATTGCATTAACGAATATTTATGGCATTGGTTTATCACGTTCTAAAAAGATTTGTATGGCTATGAATATTTCGCGACATGTTAAAGTGAATTCATTAAATGATCAAGAAATTGAAAAATTACGTTTGATAGTTTTAAAATTTATTGTAGAAGGTGATTTACGTCGTGAAAATAAAATGAGTGTGAAAAGACTAATGGATCTTGGGTGTTATCGAGGATTACGTCATCGAAAACATCTTCCTGTGCGAGGACAAAGAACTAAAACAAATGCACGTACATGTAAAGGCCCGAGAAAATTAATAAAAAAATAAAGAAATATAAGATAGGGTTATCTCATTATGGCAAAAACAAAAGTTACACATTTAAAAAAAAGAGCGAAAAGACAAATAATTGATGGTATCGCGCATATTCATGCATCCTTTAATAACACTATCGTAACAATTACAGATCGTCAAGGTCATACACTAGGTTGGGCGACTTCAGGAGGATCTGGATTCAGAGGATCAAGAAAATCTACACCTTTTGCTGCACAAGTTGCCGCAGAAAGATGCGCTGATCTTGTAAAAGAATATGGTATTAAAAATTTAGAAATTATGGTAAAAGGTCCGGGTCCGGGACGAGAATCTACTATTAGAGCTTTAAATACTGCTGGTTTTCGTATCACCAATATTACAGATATTACTCCAATTCCGCATAATGGTTGTCGTCCACCCAAAAAACGTCGTGTGTAATGATGTTTTAAAATTTTAAAATAAGGCATAATATGGCAAAATATTTAGGACCAAAGTTAAAATTAAGTCGTAGAGAAGGTACTGATTTATTTTTAAAATCTGGGGTTCGTGCTATTGAATCAAAGTGTAAAATAGATAGAGCGCCTGGACAACATGGATCTCGTAAATTACGTTTATCCGAATATGGAATTCAATTAAGAGAAAAACAAAAAGTAAGACGTTTATATGGTCTATTTGAAAAACAGTTTCATAACTATTATAAAAAAGCTGCTAAATTAAAAGGAAATTCAGGAAATAATCTTCTTTCTTTATTAGAGCGTCGTTTGGATAATATTGTATATCGAATTGGATTTGGTGCAACTCGATCTGAATCTCGGCAACTCATTAGCCATAAATCTGTTCTAGTAAATAATAGAATAGTTAATATCCCGTCTTTTCAGGTGTCATTAAATGATAAAATATCAATTTGTGAAAAATCAAAAAATCAAACACGAATTAAAGCGGCTTTAGAATTAATGAAACAACGAGAAAAACCTGATTGGTTAGATATAAATTTTGAGAAATGGGAAGGTTTTTTAAAAAGAATTCCAGTACGTAGTGATATATTATTAGATATTAATGAACATTTAATTATAGAACTGTATTCAAAATAATTTTTATAATTAAGATAGAGAGGAAAAGAATGCAGGATTCTATAATAGAATTTTTGAAACCACGTTTAGTGGATATCCAGCAAATTAGCGTGATGCATTCAAAAATTATCTTAGAACCGTTAGAGCGTGGATTCGGACATACTTTAGGAAATGCTCTACGAAGAATTTTATTATCGTCTATGCCGGGTTGCGCAATAACTGAAGTAGAGATTCATGGAATATTGCATGAATATATGCCTAAAGAAGGTATGAAAGAAGATATCTTAGAGCTTCTTTTAAATTTGAAAGGTGTAGCGATTAAATTATTTAATAAAGATGAAGTTATTTTATTTTTAAAAAAAAGAGGTTTGGGTCCAGTTTTAGCTTCTGATATTAGTGCTGATTCATCAATAGAAATTGTAAATTTAGATCATGTTATTTGTCATTTAACAAGTCCATTAGCGTCTCTCGATATGAGAATGAGGGTGGTTCGTGGTCGCGGTTATGTCACGGCTGGATTAAGAAAAAAAATTTACGATGATAACCGCGCTATTGGAAAATTATTTTTGGATGTTTCCTATAGTCCCATTGAACGAATTGTTTATCATGTTGAAGCGGCGCGCGTTGCTCAACGAACTGATTTAGATAAATTGATTATTGATTTAGAAACTAATGGAACTATTAATCCTGAAGAGGCTATACGAAAAGCTGCAACGATTTTATCAGAGCAATTAGAAGCATTTGTCGATTTAAGAGGGGTGCGCGAGCCTGTTGTTAAAGAAGAGAAACCAGAGTTTGAACCGGTTTTATTGCGTCCCGTTGATGATTTAGAATTAACTGTTAGATCGGCTAACTGCTTAAAAACTGAAAGTATTCATTATATCGGTGATTTAGTACAAAAAATGGAAGTGGATTTATTAAAAACTCCTAATTTGGGAAAAAAATCTTTAACTGAAATAAAAGATGTTTTAGCTTCTCGAGGTTTATCTTTAGGTATGAAGTTAGAAAATTGGCCTCCTGATGCTTTAATAGAACATTAATTATTTCTATGTTTTTATATATTTATATATTATATAGAGAGGTATTATTATGAGGCATAGAAAAAGTGGACGGTTTTTAAATAGGAAGAGAAGTCATTTACAAGCAATGTTAAAAAATATGGCGTGTTCATTAATAAAATATGAATATATTCGTACCACTTTGCCTAAAGCCAAGGAATTACGTCGTTTTATTGAACCTATAATTAATTTTTCAAAATATGATTCGGTTTCTAATCGACGATTAATTTTTTCACGTACGCGTGATATTGAAGTAGTAAAAAAATTATTTAGTGATGTAGGTCCACATTTTTTATTGAGATCAGGGGGATATACGCGTATCTTAAAATGTGGTTTTAGAAAAGGTGATAATGCTATTTTAGCATATATTGAATTGGTAGGTCGTTCTCGTTAAAATATTATTTTTTTTATCTATGGAATTTTTTATAAACATATATTTTTTTATAAAAACGGCATCTTTATGCCGTTATTTTTCTTGAAAAAAATAGTTGATAAAAATATTTTTCAATTTTACTTTTACATTAATATAGTTCCCGGAGTAAACCAATTTTTTTTAGAATTTAAGATTTGACTAATATGCATAGAGATACATCCTTCTATTTGTATTTCTTCTATATTTAGAATATGACATGTAGTACATATTTGTATTCCTAATTTATTAGCGCAAATAATTTCACCTATTTTATATTGGTTTTGGTTATTATTTATAAGAACTGATGCGCGTATTATTTTTATGTTTTTATTTTGTAATATAAAATAACAACGAGGCCAAGGATTTAATGCGCGAATTAATCGTTCACAATCTTTTGCTGATTTAGTCCAGGAAATTTTTGCATCTTCTTTTTTTATTTTTGGAGCGTATGTCACTTTCCTTTCATCTTGTTTATGCAATTTTATTTGATTTTTATGTATAATTTTTATGAGAATATTATGCATAGCATGTATTGAAATAGGTGTTAATTTTTTATATATTGTTTTTGTAGTATCGTTGAATAGAATAGGGCATGAGACAGTGCCTAAGATTGGGCCGGCGTCGATAACGGAACTCATTTGAATGATGCTAATTCCAGTTTTTTTATCTCCGGATAAGATTGCCCATTGGATAGGGGCAGCACCTCGCCAGCGAGGAAGTAAAGAAGCGTGTATATTAATTGCTTTCTTTGAAAATAAATTTATTATTGAACTAGGTATCAACATACCATATGCACAAATAATTAGAATATCTGCATGTATATCTTTAATTTGATTACAAAAATTTTTTTTCTTTAAGTTTTTAGGTTGTAATATAGGTATATTATTTTGTAATGCAAATTTTTTTATTGGAGAGATTTTTTTTTTATTCTTTGCAGTGAGAAGAGCGCTGATTTTATATTTTGAAAAAAATAATGATTTTAAATGTTGAAGTGAGAATTTGTTAGATCCGGCAAAAATGATTTTTGTTTTTTTTTTAGACATATTAAATAATATAATGATTTTGGATAAAGAAATGAGTTATATAATATGATCAATAAATAGTTTTCCTATTAAATGATCTATTTCATGTTGAATACAAATAGCTAATAGAGATTTAGCTTTTAAAAAAATTTTTTTTCCATTACAGTTAATTGCTGCTACTTGAATTTTATAAGAACGATTGACTTTTTTTTCAATATTTGGTACAGATAAACAGCTTTCAGAAATGCGTATTTTTCCTGATGACTTTAATATAGTAGGATTTATTAAGATTAAAGCTTTATTGTCCTGTATTTTTTTTTTAATAACAATAATTTGTTGATGGATATTTATTTGTGTTGCTGCTAATCCGATGCCATGATTCGCATACATAGTATCAAACATATCTCTTATGATCTTTTTTGTTATTTTTCCAATTTTTTTTACTGGTTTTGCGATTTTTCGTAAACGATTGTCTGGAAATTGTAAAATTTTTTTTATCGACATATGATGAGCATTCTATATTATATATAAATTTAAAAAAAAGATTGTTTAATTAAATAAAAATTTTTTTTTAAAAAAAAATATATTTTTAATTAATTATTTATTTTATTTAAATATAATTTAATTTTTTTTTAAAAAAAATTTAATCTTAAAAAACTAATTTCTTGTACTTTTTATTTTTATTATACCATAGGATAAACATATGTTGCAAAAAAGTATTTTAGAAAAGAAAATAAAACGTGTTACTTTATTTGGGAATCCTGTCAAACAGTCTTTGTCGCCTCTAATCCATCAATATTTTTCAAAAGAAACAGGTGTGCTTTATCAATATACTTTGTGTTTATGTACGGAGGAAAATTTTTTTTTAAAAATTTCTAATTTTTTTAAGAATGGAGGGATAGGAGCAAATATTACGGTTCCATTTAAAAAAAAAATTTTTTCGGTACCTCATATAATTAATAAATTTTCAAGAATTTCAAAAACTGTAAACACTTTAATTAAATGTTCAAATAATAAAATTATTGGAGATAATACTGATGGTTTAGGTTTATTATATGATCTAAAAAATCTTTTTATTTTTAAAAAAAATACTACAGTTTTATTATTGGGAGCAGGAGGAGCGGCTACTTCTGTTATATATCATTTATTAATGGAAAATTGTTTAATATATATATCTAATAGAACTTTAATGAAGTCTAAAATATTAATTAAACAATTTAAAAAATTTGGAAAAATTTTTATTTTTGAAGAATATAAATGCAGTCAGATTTTTGATATTATTATTAATGCTACTTCATCTGGTTTATATGGATCATATCCTATTTTTCCATTATCTGTATTGCATCACGATATTTTTTGTTATGATATTTCGTATAATAAAAATGGTAATTTAACTCCTTTTTTAAAATTATGTAAAAATTATGGTGTAAAAAATTTTTCTGATGGTTTAGGCATGTTGGTAGCACAAGCTGCATATTCTTTTTTTGCTTGGTTTAAGATTATGCCTAATATTCAGAGTACAATTATGTTTATTAGATCATTAAATGAAAAATTGTTGTAATAATTAATTTTTTTACGAAAAAATTTAAAAAAAGACTTGACTCTTTTTATGTATTCTGTAACATACAATAGTACAAACATTTTATTTTTTTAAAAAGTCCCTTTCGTCTAGCGGTTAGGACATCGCCCTTTCACGGCGGCAACAGGGGTTCAAATCCCCTAAGGGACAAAAATTAATAAATATTTATATACTAATAAATAAAAATATGATATTATACATTTCATAAATAAAAAAAGTTTTTAATATTGTTCTTTAAAAATATGGAATTTTTTAGAAAAACACCTGTGGGTTGTAAGGTTAAGCAAATAAGCGTATTTGGTGGATGCCTTGGCAATCAGAGGCGATGAAGGACGTGCTAATCTGCGATAAGCATCGGTCAGTTGATTACGAAGCGTTATTATCCGATGATTTCCGAATGGGGAAACCCGACGTTATTGAACGTCATTATTAATTGAATACATAGATTAATAAAGCAAACCGAGAGAACTGAAACATCTAATTATCTCGAGGAAAAGAAATCAATTGAGATTCCCTGAGTAGTGGCGAGCGAAACGGGAGGAGCCTAGAATTATTCACATTAAGAATTTATAATAGAATGATTTGGAAAAATCAACAATATAAGGTGACAGTCCTGTATATGAAATATATTTTTAATGTAATTCGATAAGTAGGGCGGGACACGAGAAATCTTGTCTGAAGATAGGGGGACCATCCTCTAAGGCTAAATACTCCTGATTGACCGATAGTGAACTAGTACCGTAAGGGAAAGGCGAAAAGAACCCCGGTTAGGGGAGTGAAATAGATCCTGAAACCAGATACGTACAATCAGTAGGAGCTATTTTAAATTTATAGTGACTGCGTACCTTTTGTATAATGGGTCAGCGACTTGTATTCTGTAGCAAGGTTAACTGTTTAAGGGAGCCGTAGGGAAACCGAGTCTGAAATTGGCGATTATTTTTTAGTTTCAGGATACAGACCCGAAACCCGGTGATCTAGCTATGAGCAGGTTGAAGGTTGGGTAAAACCAACTGGAGGACCGAACCGACTGATGTTGAAAAATCAGCGGATGACTTGTGGCTAGGGGTGAAAGGCCAATCAAACCGGGAGATAGCTGGTTCTCCCCGAAAGCTATTTAGGTAGCGCCTCGTGAATTCATCTTCGGGGGTAGAGCACTGTTTCGGCTAGGGGTCCATCCCGGACTACCGATCCGATGCAAACTCCGAATACCGAAGAATGTTATCACGGGAGACACACAGCGGGTGCTAACGTTCGTTGTGGAGAGGGAAACAACCCAGACCGTCAGCTAAGGTCCCTAAGTCATAGTTAAGTGGGAAACGATGTGAGAAGGCATAAACAGCCAGGATGTTGGCTTAGAAGCAGCCATCATTTAAAGAAAGCGTAATAGCTCACTGGTCTAGTCGGCTTGCGCGGAAGATATAACGGGGCTAAACTATTGCACCGAAGCTACGGCAACAAAGTTTTATTTTTTGTTGGGTAGGGGAGCGTTCTGTAAGCTTTAGAAGGTATACTGTAAAGTATACTGGAGGTATCAGAAGTGCGAATGCTGACATGAGTAACGATAAAGCAGGTGAAAAACCTGCTCGCCGAAAAACTAAGGTTTCCTGTCCAACGTTAATCGGGGCAGGGTAAGTCGACCCCTAAGGTGAGGCCGATAGGCGTAGTCGATGGGAAACTGGTTAATATTCCAGTACTTAATATTACTGCGAAGGGGGGACGGAGAAGGTTAGGTTATCCAGGTGTTGGTAGTCCTGGTTTAAGTATGTAGGATAGAATTCTAGGCAAATCCGGTTTTCTATATAATCTGAGATACGAGTACGAGTTATGAAAATAATGAAGTAACTAATACCATGCTTCCAAGAAAATCCTCTAAGCTATAGGTAATAATAAATCGTACCACAAACCGACACAGGTAGTTAGGTAGAGAATACTAAGGCGCTTGAGAGAACCTGGATGAAGGAACTAGGCAAAATAGTGCCGTAACTTCGGGAGAAGGCACGCTAACATATAAGTGTAAAAATTTACTTTTGAAGCTTAAGTTAGTCGCAGATACCAGCTGGCTGCAACTGTTTATTAAAAACACAGCACTGTGCAAACACGAAAGTGGACGTATACGGTGTGACGCCTGCCCGGTGCCGGAAGGTTAATCGATGAAGTTCAGGGAAACCTAAAGCTTTTGACTGAAGCCCCGGTAAACGGCGGCCGTAACTATAACGGTCCTAAGGTAGCGAAATTCCTTGTCGGGTAAGTTCCGACCTGCACGAATGGCGTAATGATGGCCAGGCTGTCTCCATCCAGGACTCAGTGAAATTGAATTTGCTGTGAAGATGCAGTATACCCGCGGCAAGACGGAAAGACCCCGTGAACCTTTACTATAGCTTGACATTGAAAGTTTGTTTTTATTGTGTAGGATAGGTGGGAGATTAAGAAGCTTATTCGCTAGGATAAGTGGAATCATCCTTGAAATACCACCCTATAAAAATTGGTTTTCTAATCTTATTCCGTAATCCGGAATAGAAACAGTGTCTGGTGGGTAGTTTGACTGGGGCGGTCTCCTCCCAAAGAGTAACGGAGGAGTACAAAGATTGGCTAATTACGGTTGGACATCGTGAGGTTAGTGTAAAGGCATAAGCCAGTTTAACTGCGAGCATGATAATGCGAGCAGATGCGAAAGCAGGTCTTAGTGATCCGGTGGTTTCTGTATGGAAAGGCCATCGCTCAACAAATAAAAGGTACTCCGGGGATAACAGGCTTATACCGCCCAAGAGTTCATATCGACGGCGGTGTTTGGCACCTCGATGTCGGCTCATCACATCCTGGGGCTGAAGCAGGTCCCAAGGGTATGGCTGTTCGCCATTTAAAGTGGTACGCGAGCTGGGTTTAGAACGTCGTGAGACAGTTCGGTCCCTATCTGCCGTGGGCGTAGGAAAATTGAGAGGATCTACTTCTAGTACGAGAGGACCGAAGTGGACGCATCTCTGGTGTTCGGGTTGTCATGCCAATGGCATTGCCCGGTAGCTATATGCGGAAAAGATAAGTGCTGAAAGCATCTAAACACGAAACTTACCTCAAGATTAGTTTTCCCTGTATAATATTTTATTTTACTGAAGGGACGTTGAAGACTACGACGTTGATAGGCTAGGTGTGTAAGCATCGTAATATGTTAAGCTAACTAGTACTAATGACCCGATCGGCTTAACCTTACAACACCAGAGGTGTTTTTCTAAAAAATATATACCTGGTAAACATAGTGTTATGGTACCACCTGATTCCATTTCGAACTCAGAAGTGAAACATTTCAACGCCGATGGTAGTGCAGGGTTTCCTTGTGTGAGAGTAGGACATTGCCAGGTATTTATTTTTTCATAAATTCATATTTTATTTTAAAGTTTTTTTAAAAAAATGTTTTATACTCTTTTTTTTTCTAAAATGATTTTTTATATTTTTAGAAAAAAATAGTTTATAAATGTTGAACTAACCGCAAGGTATAAGCTATAGTTTATATTTTTCAATCGAAGGTAATATATAGATGTCCAAGATTAAAGGTAATGTTAAGTGGTTTAATGAATCTAAAGGTTTTGGTTTCATTACCCCAGAAGATGGTAGCAAAGATGTTTTTGTTCATTTTTCCGCTATCCAAAGCAACGGATTTAAAACTTTGGCAGAAGGTCAAAGTGTTGAATTTGAAATTACCGAAGGCGCAAAAGGGCCATCAGCTGCTAATGTGATAAGTATATAATATTATAAATAATATATAATATATTTAGCAGGGCTTTTGCGGTGCGGAAATAAATATAATAACCGCATCGCAAAATGTTTTATAATACCATTCTTACTAGATGTATTTTGCTTAATTCATTATATAATGTTTCAATTTGCTTAAAATTTTTTGCAAAGATTGTTACTGAAATTGACAAATATGTTCCTTTATTACTTGATTTTATTTTTGGAACATAATCTCCAGGGATATGTAATTGTATTATTTTAATAATATTATTAGTTAATTCCGGTTGAGATAAACCAATTACTTTATATGTAAAAGAACAGGGAAATTTCATTATTTTTTCAATTGAACTCTTCATTTCATCCTCTTTTTTTAATTCAATTTTATAAATATAAAATATTTTATTTTCTTTATTTATATTTATCCAATTTTTATTTTTCTATTTTTTTTAGGAAAAAATCCCATTATTGTTAAATGAATTTATTTTTGTAAATTTTAAGAAATTTTTTTGTTTGTTAAAATTATAATGTAAGCTCTTCTTTATATATTATAGTATAATTTTTTAGGGTAATAAATATTAAATTTCTTTATTTAATAAGAATTTGAAATATTTGCTTTTTATTTATAACGTAAATTATTTTTATTATATACCTGTAATTTTTTTTCTATGATAGAATTAAAATAATATATCTTTTTATTATTTGATTGGAAAAAATAGACAATTTCTTTTTTATAAATTTTATTATAGAGGTTGTTATGGTATTAAAAATTTTTAATTCATTAACAAAAATTAAAGAAAAATTTTTTTTTTCATATAAAAAAATCATAAATATTTATGTATGCGGCGTGACAACTTATGATTTTTGTCATATTGGACATGCTCGAACTTTTTTATTTTTTGATATTGTGATTAGATATTTACAGAGTTTAGGATATCAAACTAATTATATTCGCAATATTACAGATATAGATGATAAAATTATTCATCGAGCTCAAATGAATCATGAAAAAGTAACGAATTTTTCATGGCGTATGGCATCAGAAATGAAAAAAGATTTTTATGCTTTAGGATTATTAGAGCCTAATTATGAACCTAAAGTAACTGAATCAATTTCTGATATTATTTTAGTGATTAAAAAATTAATAGATAATAAATGTGCTTATGTTGAAAAAAATGGAGATATTTTATTTTCTATTCAAAGTTATCAAAAATATGGTCAACTTTCTCGTAGATTGTTGAGTTGTTTTCATAAACAAAATTTAGAGACTTTGAATAATCGTATTCTTTTTAAGGATTTTGTTTTATGGAAAAATTGTTCTTTAGTAAAGCAAGAAGACAAAATTAATGAATCTATTTGGATGTCTCCATGGGGATTAGGTCGACCCGGTTGGCATATTGAATGTTCGGCAATTAATCATCGTTATTGTGTCAATGGAATCGATATTCATGGAGGCGGGATTGATTTATTATTTCCGCATCATGAGAATGAATTAGCGCAATCTTTTTGTATCAATCAGAATTTTCCTATACGTTATTGGATGCACACTGGAATGGTTATTTTAAATAAAAAAAAAGTATCTAAGTCTTTAAATAATTTTATTACGATACGCAATTTATTATTAAAATATCATCCTGAAGTTATTCGTTTTTACTTTTTAAATACTCATTATCGACATCCTTTTTATTATAATGAAAAAAATTTAATTTCTGCTAAAAAAATATTAATTCGTATATATAGAGTGATTTTAAAAAATCATGTAATTTCTTTAAAAGATGCAGTAAATTATCAAGATAATAGTGTTAGAAACAATTTTAAAAAACAATTTTATAATGCTATGAATGATGATTTCAATACACCTAATGTATGTTCTGTGTTGTATAATTTATCAAAATATATTGATAAAATTTATCTTACTAACATTTTATTAGCACGTTTATTAGTGAATGATCTATTATCTTTTGGAAATATTTTAGGTTTATTCACTTCTCATCCGAAAAAATTTTTATTTAAAAATAATACGACTGATTCAAAAAATTTAAGTATAATTAATGAATTAATGGAATTACGTATATATTATCGTCATACCAAGCAATGGAGTCAGGCTGATAAAATTAGAAAAAAATTATTAACGTTAGGGGTCATCATAGAAGATAAAAAAAATAATTCAAAATATCGCTTTATCTAAATTTTATCTTTTAAATGAAGATCGGGATATAATTTTTCATATATTTCTAATGTATTTTGTAATAATGATGCGACAGTCATAGGACCAACACCGCCGGGAACCGGGGTAATATAAGATGTTTTTTTTGATACAGACTCAAAATGTACATCACCAATAACGCTGTGATTTTTTTTTATATAATTAATACCTACGTCAATAACGATTGCTCCTGATTTTACCCAGTCACCATGTAAAAAATTAGGTTTTCCTACAGCAATAATAATTAAATCTGCCATTTTGACATGATTTTTTAGATTTTTTGTAAATGTATTAGTCATGGTTACTGTACAATTAGTCATTAATAACTCCAGATATAATGGCTTACCAACTATACTAGAATTTCCAATAATTATAACATTTAGTCCAGTTAAGTTAATATTATAATGGTTTAATAAGGTTATTATTCCTCGAGGTGTACATGCTCGTAAAATAGGTGATCCTTGATACAATAATCCAGAATTATATGGATGAAATCCATCTACATCTTTAGAAGGATGAATGCTATTTAAAATATTTATTTTATTAATTCCTTTTGGTAAAGGTAATTGAATAAGTATTCCGTCAATATTTTTGTTTTCGTTTAGTTTTTGTATTAGATTTAATAATATTTTTTCGGTAGTGTTTTCAGATAAATGCCAGTATGCTGAAAAAAATCCAACTGAATAACAAGCATTTATTTTGGTTTTAATATAAATTAAAGAAGCCGGATTATTTCCGATTAATACTACTGCTAAACCAGGGGATCTATATTTATATTTTTTTTTTACTTTTATTTTATTTCTTATTTTTTTTTTTATTTGATTAGCGATTTTAAATCCTTTCATGATTTTTGTGATCATAACAATATTACCTAAATAATTTTTAATTTTTTATAATAATATAAATGTTATTTTTTATCATAAAGTATGTTATACTCCAATTATTAATATTTTTTTTTATTTATTAAAATTAAATTTTTATAATAAAATTATATTTTTTATTTTATATTATAAAAAAATATATTAATGATATTTTTCGCGCTCTTAGCTCAATTGGATAGAGCAACAGCCTTCTAAGCTGTAGGTTACAGGTTCGAATCCCGTAGAGCGCAAAATATATATTTATAACATTTTTAATATTATTTATTCAATTTTAATAAATCTAATATTTTTCTATTTATTTTTTTAATTGAATGTACAGTCTGAATTTCAAAAAATTTTATTTTATT
Organism: Buchnera aphidicola (Cinara confinis); assembly: GCF_900128735.1. Classification (GTDB taxonomy): domain Bacteria; phylum Pseudomonadota; class Gammaproteobacteria; order Enterobacterales; family Enterobacteriaceae; genus Buchnera_F; species Buchnera_F aphidicola_L. The sequence goes on along the minus strand of NZ_LT667503.1, from coordinate 373,481 downwards.
TTTTTTCATATTTTTATTAAACCAATCAAGCAATGGAGCCGTATATTTTTTATATTCTTTTAATCTTATCTTAATAATTTTAATTTTATCATCTTTTCGAATGCTTAAAGCTTCTCCAGTTATATCATCTTTATTTTTTTCTTGAGGTGGATTAAATTTTTCATGATAACATCGACCTGATGGTATATGCACTAACCTTCCTATAATTCTTTCAAAGATTTTTTTTTCTGGTATAGTTAAATGTAATATATAATTTATTGTAAATAAATTATCTTGTAATATTTCTGCTTGTTTTATTGTTCGTGGAAACCCGTCTAATATAAATCCATTATGGCAATCTTTTTGTTCTATTCTTTTTTTAATTAATTTAATTATGATATCATCATTGACTAATTTTCCATTATTAATATAATTTTGTACATATTTTTTGAATTTGAAATCAATATTCATTTTTTTTCGAAGTATATCGCCTACAGATATAGGCGGTATATGATAATAGTTTGATAGTAATTGCATTTGAGTTCCTTTTCCACTTCCCGGGGCTCCCAGCATAACAATCCTAATCATAATTTGATACTGCTCCTCTTATAAATCTAAATAATTTTTAAGTAATAAAAAATATAATTAATTGTTAAGATAAAAATAATTTGTTAATTCTATTAATGAATGTATGAGGATTTTCGAGTGTTCCTTTTTCTGCAAAAATCGCTTGTTCAAATAACATTTCAATCCACATAGAAAGCGTTTCAATATTATCGATTTTTTTTATTTTTTCTATTAGTGGGTGTGTGAGATTGATTTCTAACAAATATTTTATTTCTGGGACTGGTTGTCCTGCGGCACTAAATAATTTTGCCATTTGAGTGCTCATGTCGTTAGAGTCTGTTAAAACCATAACAGGTGTATTAATAAGTCTATGAGTCACGCGAACATCTTTAACGCGGTTTCCTAATATATTTTTTATTTTTTCAATAAAAATATTACTTTTTTGTTCGTTTTTATCCGTTCCAATTTTTTCTTTTTTAATTAATTTTTCTAATGAAAGATCAGATTTACTTACTGATTGAAATTTTTTACCTTGGTATTCTGGTAAATAATTCATCATCCATTCATCTACACGATCTGATAATAATAGCACATCAATATTTTTATTTTGGAATATTTCTAAATGTGGACTATTGAGCGCTGAATTATAACTATCTGCTGTAATAAAATATATTTTTTCTTGTTCTTTTAGCATATCTTTTAAATATTTTTTAAGAGATAATGTTTGCTCTTGTTTTTTTGTGCGAAGAGATGTAAATCTGAGTAAATTAGAAATTTGTTTTTGATTTATAGAATCTTCTGCTAAACCTTCTTTTAAAACTAAACCAAAAGTATTCCAAAACTTTTGGTATTTTATATCATCAGTTTCAGATAAATTATTTAATATGGTTAGTATTCTTCTTGTTAAAGATTTTCGTAAACTTTGTGTGATCTTATTATCTTGTAGAATTTCTCTAGAAATATTTAGGGGTAAATCTTGAGAATCTATAATTCCTTTTACAAATCGTAAATAATTAGGTAAAAATTGAACCGCATCATCCATAATATAGACATGTTTAACATATAATTTTAAACCATGTTTATTTTCTCTATGCCACATATCCCACGTTGCTTTTTTAGGAATATATAATAAACTAGTATATTCTTGATTTCCTTCAACTTTGTTATGACTCCATAATAATGGATTTTTAGTGTCATGAGTAATATATTTATAAAATTCTTGATATGATTTTTTAGAAATATCTTTTTTATTTTTAGTCCAAATAGCTTGAGCTTGATTAATTTTTTCCCAAGAAATTACTTTGTTTTTTTCATCATAATTTTCAATTTCTACAGGTATTGAAATATGATCAGAATATTTTTTAACGATATTTTTTATATTCCATGATTCTAAAAATTCTTCTTCAGTATCTTTAATATATAAAACAACCTTTGTTCCGTATTCTTTTAGTTTAATTTTTTGTATTGTATAATCACCTTTCCCTTCTGATTCCCATAAAATACCTAAATCAGATGATTCTTGAGCGTGTTTAGTATATACAGATACTTTTTTGGCAATTATAAAGGAAGAATAAAATCCCACTCCAAATTTTCCAATCAAATCATTCTTTTCTTTATTATTTTGATTGATTTTTTTTAAAAATGATTTTGTACCAGATTGAGCAATAGTTCCTAAATTATTTATAGTTTCATTATAAGTCATTCCAATACCATTATCATAAATTGATAACGTTTTTTCATTTTTGTTTATAGTAATTTGTATTTTTGATATACTTTCTTGATTAATTAATTGTTTAGGATGAGAGATTATTTGAAATCTTAATTTTTCTATCGCATCAGAGGCATTAGATATTAATTCTCTTAAAAATATTTCTTTATTTGAATATAAAGAATGAATCATCAAGTGTAGTAATTGTTTCACTTCTGACTGAAAGGTATATTTTTTTTTTATTTCGTTATTCATATTTCTTCCATATTTTTAGAAAGAGTTTTAGTTTTATATAAAGAATTTTTTTATAAAAGCTGGTTCTTTTATATATAACATAGTATTTTTTGATAAAATATTATCTATTTAAAAGATTATAAGTATGATAATAATTATGATAAAAAAATATTTTTAGTTATTGATTTATATTTAATTGTTCTTTCTGTATATTTTCAATTTGTCGTATCGCATCATTAAATGCTGCTGCTATTAAGTCTTCTAGAATATTTTTACTTTCCTGATTAATTATTTTTTTGTTTATAGTGACATTTTTACAATCATATGTACCAGTAATAGTCATTTTAACTAGTCCAGCTCCTGACTTGCCTATAATTTCTTTTGTTTTTATATTTTTTTTTATTTCTTTAATTTTTTCTTGCATGTTTTTAGCTTGATTTATCAGTTCAGTAATATTTTTTTCAGTAAACATTTTTAATATCTCATTATATAGTCATTACAATATATTTTTTTTAATTTTTTTAGATATATTAGAAAAATATACTGCAAAAATTGATTAATTATTTATTAGAATACAATAAGACATTGCAACTTATATTTTTTTCATCATGATAGAATTTAATAATCTGATTATCAATAAACTTAATTAGTCAAATTTAATTATTCTTGACATATTTTAAAAATGGTCATTTCTAAAATAATGCGTGCATTTGAGGTATATTTTAAATTCTTTCTTCCATTAATTAATATTTTATAATATTTTTGAATATTAACAAATGAAATTTTTTGAGATATTAATTGTAAATCTTTTTTATATTTTGAAATGTTTTTATCATTTAGATCGTTTAGTTTAGGTAAAACTTGTAAAATACAGATTTTATGGAAAAATGAAATTAATGATAACATGATATTGTTACATGATATATTATTTTTTTCAGCTTCGTCTATTATTTTTAGTATATTTTTAATATTTTTATTTAATATGTTTTTTGCTAGAATTAAAGTTTTATTTTTATTAAAAAAACTAAATAATTTTTCAGCTTGAGAAAGTGTTATTTCGTTCTTTTTAGCAGAAGAGATAGCTAATTCTAACATATTTAATGCATCTCGAATACTACCTTTAGCAATATCTGTAATGATATTTATTACTTCCGGAATAGTTTTAATATTTTCTTTTTTTAAGATTTCATTTAAATGAAAAAAAATATCTTTTTTATTGATAGGTTGCAAAGAAATTTGCAAACAACGTGAAAGGATTGTGGAAGGGATTTTTTTTGGTTCGGTGGTAGCTAAGATAAATTTAATAAATTTAGGTGGTTCTTCTAGAGTTTTTAATAACGCATTAAAACTATGTCGAGATAGCATATGTACTTCGTCAATTAGATATACTTTAAAACGCCCTTTTATTGGAGAGTATTGTACAGTTTCTAATAAAACTTTTATTTCTTCTACTTTAGTGCGTGATGCTGCATCCAGTTCTATAAAATCTAGAAACTTTCCTTTTTCAATATCAATACAATGAGAACAGGAACGACAGGGTTGAGAAGTAATACCTTTTAAGCAATTTAAACTTTTTGCTAAAATTCTGGCAATGGTAGTTTTTCCAACTCCATGTTTTCCGGAAAATAACCATGTTTGATGAATACGACCAGTATCTAAGCTATTTTGAATTGCTTTAATAATATATTTTTGGCCAATAACGTCATGAAAATTTTGAGGTCTCCAGGTATTGGACAAAATTTGATATTTTTTCATTTTTTTTCGTTTTAGTTTATTGGAATATATATTGAATTATAAAAAATATATTTTTCTTGACTATATATTATATTTGTTGTTTAATTATAAAAATTATTTTTTTTTAAAAAAAAAGTAATTTTATATTTTATATCCTGTTAGAAATACTTAGCGCTATTAGTTTAATTACTTGGTCAGGTCTGGAAAGAAGCAGCCAAATTAAATAACATAGGTGTTATAGTAACTAACAGGATTTTTTTTTATCACTATCGAATTTTATTCTTTTTATTATTTTTAAATAATTATAAATTTTTATAATTAATGAATTATGTTTAATATTTTTTTTTGGTATTTAATAATTGAGTTTTGATATATATTTTTTAAAAATATAGAAAAAATTAAATTTTTATATTTCTTTTTTATTTTTTTTAGCAATTTTATTTTTTGTTTTTTGTTTATATTTTCGTAAAATACATTTTTTAAAATCAATAACCGATCTTGATTATTTTTTGTATGAATTATAGTATATATAAAATTATTTTTTTTTGGAATCGGTAATTGAAAAATGATCTTATGATTGTTTTTTTTTGTTTTTTCATTAAATTTTATTGTTTTAGTGGGTTGTAAACATAGTTTATGATTTTTTAAAAAATTATTTGAAATATTTTTGCTATTAGATAAAAATTTTTTTATTAAATTAGAATTCTTTAGCTGTATTTTTTTTTGTTGTAGAATATGTTTAATTTCATTAATGACACAATTTAGTTTTTTAATCTTTTTAGGCTGATATAATACTGGTTTTATAATATATAAAGTATTATCTTTAGATATAAAAATCTTTATCGGATTAATATTTTTTGATTTTTTTTGATTAAAAAAATTTTTTTGTATAAAACGCATTAATGGATGAATATAATGAAAATTTAATTTTTGGTCTTTTTTAATCCAATCAGTTTTTATTTCTTTTAAAAAAATATTTTTATCATTTGTTTTTGGTTGTAAAGTATATTTTTTTAAAACTGTTGAAATATTTTTAATATTTTTAGTAGTATTATTAAAAATATCACAATTATTTTGCATTTTATTTTTTTTAGAATCAATATTTTCGGAAGAATTTACTGGATTTTTTGTTAACTGTGCAATTAAAAATTCATCATGATATTCAATAATGTTAGATACATCCCCTACGTTTTTTATTTTGAATTTTTTTATAACATCAGTTAGATGGTTTGTATGAATCCAATCCATATTTTTTATTTCATATTCTTTCTTCATCTCTAATAAGCGTTTTTTTATATTTTGATGTCCTTTATTGTCATGTTGAATATTATGAAATAATAATTGCGCGTATTTTATGTTTTTCATTTTAAATATTTTGTATTCTTTTTCGCAGTCTATGATGTTATTTGTTGTATTATTTGTATTAAAGATTTGATTATTTTTTTGGTTTAATGGTATTTGATTTTGTAATTTTAATATTTTAAATTTTATTCTTTTTGGGTAAAAAAATTTTTTTTTATTTAAAATGTAATATTTTTTTATATCTTGAAATAGAATTTTTTTCTCTGCATTAGTTAATGATACGTCAAAATAACCTAGTTGCACATTTCTTTTCTCGAGACTTTTTTTCATAATTTTGTAAAAATAATCTTTTAAAAATATTTCTGATTTTAATAATAAATATATAAAATCTTTCACTGTTTCTTTTTTCTCTAGAGATGTTATGTATTGCTCGTTTGTTAATTCAATAAAATTAATAAAATTTAAATATTGATTTAAATTAAATTTATTTTCTTTTTGAAAAAATTTTGATTGATAAATTTTATTTTTAATATTTTTTTTGATAACATGAAAATGTAGTTTTTTTAAATATTGTTTTAGTAAAGTTGTATAAATAATTTGCATTAATGTTTTTTTATATAATAGTTCTTCATGTAAAGTAGGTTTACAAATTTTTAAATTATTATTTATGTGGTGATTATTATATTTTTTATTTAAAAAATATAATAATTGAATTATTTTGGGAGAAATTTCTTCGTCATTTATTTGTATAGCATAATTTTTAAAATCTTTAATAAAATAAATTATGATACTATTAAATATAATTGAAAGCATGATTGTAATTATGATCATAGTTATTAATATTTTTTTTGAAAAAGAATTAATGATTGACATAATGATATATTCCAAAAAGTAATATGATATTATTTATTTAATATCATAGATTTTTATGTTAAAACTCTTCATTTTTTTGAAGAGCTGGCAATAATTAATTTTCTTGCCAGCTATAAACATAAAAAATAAAATTTTTAAATAGTTTTTATATTATATTTTTATGTAAATTAGTATCAAGATATGGGTTTTTTTCTAAAGCTAATTTTAATACTTCTTCTATATTTTTTACTGGAAAAATACATAAATTAGCGATTATATTTTTTGGTACTGCTTTTAAGTCACGGAGATTTTCTTTGGGAATCAATACTGTTTTAATTCCTCCTCGATGCGCTGCAATTAATTTTTCTTTTAATCCTCCGATACCTAATATAATACCTCTTAAAGTTATCTCTCCTGTCATAGCAATATCGGATTTTACTGGAATATTTGTTAAACAAGAAACAATAGCTGTACACATGGTAATTCCAGCGCTTGGACCATCTTTTGGTGTAGCACCTTCAGGAACATGTACATGTATATCTTTTTTCTCATAAAAATCTTTTTTTATATTTAATTTATGAGCTTGTGAACGTACTACTGTAAGAGCTGCTTGAATTGATTCTTGCATAACTTCTCCAAGAGATCCAGTATAAGTTAATTTTCCTTTTCCAGGGATACAAGCGCACTCTATAGTTAGTAAATCACCGCCTACTTCAGTCCACGCTAAACCAATAACTTGACCGATTTTATTAATTTTATTTGCGTGACCATAAGTATATTTTTTGATTCCTAAATATTTTTTTATATTTTTTTTATCTATAATAATTTTATTTTGACAATGGTTTAATGATATTTTTTTTACCGATTTTCTGCATATTTTAGCGATCGCACGTTCTAAATTTCTAACACCGGCTTCTCTTGTATAATAACGAATTATACTTAATAGTGCATCTTCTAAAATTATTATTTCCTTTTTTTTTAATGCATTTTCTTTCATTTGTTTAGGTCGTAAATAATTTTTTGCAATATTTAATTTTTCATCTTCTGTATAACCAGATAATTTAATAACTTCCATTCGGTCTAATAAAGGAGCGGGAATATCTAGAGAATTAGAAGTAGCAACAAACATAATATCAGATAAATCATAGTCTGTTTCTAAATAATGATCATTAAATGACATATTTTGTTCTGAATCTAAAACTTCTAAAAGAGCGGATGCAGGATCTACACGTAGATCACATGATATTTTGTCAATTTCATCAAGTAAAAAAAGAGGATTTTTTACTCCTGCTTTTGTTATATTTTGTATTAATTTTCCAGGCATAGACCCTATATATGTTCTTCGATGCCCTCTGATTTCCGCTTCATCTCTTATACCTCCTAAAGCCATGCGTACATATTTTCGTCCGGTAGCTCGAGCAATCGATTTCCCTAAAGAAGTTTTTCCTACACCTGGAGGACCTACAAGACATAAAATCGGTCCTTTTATTTTATTTTGTCGATTTTGTACGGCTAAATACTCTAATATACGTTCTTTTACTTTATCTAAACCGAAATGATCAATATCTAAAATTTCTTTTGCTGATTTTATATCTTTCTGGATTATACTGCGTTTATACCAAGGCACCTGAATCATCCAGTCAATATAACTTCGTACTACAGTTGCTTCTGCAGAGATTGGAGACATCATTTTTAATTTTTTTAATTCTAATATTGTTTTTTTAAAAGCTATTTTTGGCATTTTTGCTAATTTTATTTTTTTTTGTAAGGATTTATATTCATTTGGAATATCATCAATATCGCCTAATTCTTTTTGTATTGCTTTTATTTGTTCATTAAGATAGTATTCCCGTTGACTTTTCTCCATTTGTTTTTTAATACGATTTTGAATACGTTTTTCAATTTTTAATAAACTCATTTCTATTTCCATTTTACTCATTAAAAATTCTAAACGTTTATTAATTTTTGAAATTTCTAATATTGATTGTTTATCTTTTAACGTTAATGGCATATGAGATGCAATAATATCACCCATTTTTTCTAAGTTATCAAGATTTTTTAAAGATGTTAAAACCTCTAAGGATATTTTTTTATTTAGTATAATATATTTTTCAAATTGTTTTAAAGTTGTTTTAATTAAAACTATTTTTTCTATCTTTTTAATTTTTGGTGATTTTAAATAATTTATGATTGCTAAAAAATGAATATTATTTTTTTTCAGTTCTGTAATTTTAGCTCTTTTAAGACCTTTAACTAATATTTTAATAGTTCCGTCAGGTAATTTTAACATTTGTAAAATTACAGATACAGTCCCTACTGTGAATAAATCTTTTTCTTTTGGATTTTCAATTTTCGATTCTTTTTGAGAAATTAATAAAATTTTTTTATTACTTTTCATGGAAAATTCTATGCATTTAATTGATATTTCGCGTCCTATAAATAATGCTGTAATCATATACGGATAAACTACCATGTCACGTAACGGCAATACTGGAATTTCTATTTTTTTAGAACACCTAAAATTCATATTTTTCTCTTTGGTTAAAATATATTAGAATATATAGAATAATTACATAAGATATCGACTTAAATTTCAAATAAAATTGCGAAAAAATATTGAGAATGAGTTTTTTTTTAAGAAAAATTTATATACAACAAAAATATAATCAAATTTATTCTGAAAAAATTAATTTTGGTGCGGTTTTATTTATTATAACAGAAGCATCAATATGTACTTTTTTTATATTTTTTAACATAGGCATATCATACATGGTATTCAATAGTATGGATTCTAAGATTGCGCGTAATCCTCTGGCTCCTGTATTTTTTAATATAGCTTGTTTGGCTATTTCTATTAAAGCTTCATTATCAAATTCTAATTGGATATTATCTAAAGAAAATAGAGTTTGATATTGTTTTATCAAAGAGTTTTTTGGTTGAGATAAAATATCTACTAAATTTTTTTGCGTCAATTTTTTAAAAGTAGCAATGATTGGAAATCGTCCTACAAATTCAGGTATTAATCCAAATTGTATTAAATCTTGCGGTTGTATTTTTTTATTTTTTTTATATTTTTTTTTGTTTTTTTTATTTTTTATTAATGAAGTATGGAATCCAACGTTTGATTTATTTTGTATACGTTTTGAGATTATTTTTTCTATATTACAAAAAGCTCCACCGCAAATAAATAGGATATTTGATGTATTTATTTTCCATAGATCTTGTTGAGGATGTTTTCGATTACCTTTAGGAGGTACCGTGGCTATAGTTCCTTCTATTATTTTTAGTAATGATTGTTGTACCCCTTCCCCTGAAACATCTCGTGTTATTGATAAATTTTCTGTTTTTTTAGCGATTTTATCTATTTCATCAATATATATAATGCCTTGTTCTGCTTTTTCGATATTATAATCACTATTTTCTATAAGTTTTTGTAAAATAGTTTCAACGTCTTCACCAACATAGCCAGCTTGAGTAAGTGTGGTAGCATCTGCTATAGCAAAAGGAACATTTAAATATTTTGCCAAGGTTTTAGCTAATAGAGTTTTTCCGCTTCCCGTAGGACCTAATAATAAAAGATTGCTTTTTTCTAATTCAATATTATTATTTTGATTTTCTTTGATATATTTTAATTTTTTATAATGATTATAGACTGATACTGAAAAAATTTTTTTAGCTTTTTCTTGTCCAATAATATATTTATCTAAATGTTTTTTAATGATATATGGTGAAGTAATGCGATTTAAGTTTGTTTTTTTTTGATTTAAATAATTATTTTTTTTTAATGTATCATAACAAAAAATAACACATTGAGTACAAATATTACCTGATAATCCTACAATCAATTTTTTTGTTTTATTAGCTGTTTTATTACAAAAAATACAAAATAATTTTTTATTATTATCTATATTGTTCATATTATATTCTTATATTAATTTTTATTATATAAATATTTTATAAATTTTTATTTATTATTGTTTTCTCAATATTATTTTTTATATAATATAGAATCGATAATTCCATATTGACGCGCTTCTTCGGGGGATAAAAAATAATCTCTTTCGGTATCTTCTATAATTTTATTTACTGACTGTTTTGTATGATCTGAAAGTAGTTTGTTTATTGTTTGTTTATTTTTTTTTATTTCATTAGCATGTATAAAAATATCAGAGGCTTGTCCTTGAAAACTACCTAGAGGTTGATGTAACATTATTCTAGCATTAGGAAGGCTAAATCTTTTTCCTTTTTTTCCGGCACATAATAATATTGCTGCCATTGAGCACGCTTGTCCTAAACAAATTGTATTAATATCTGGATTGACTAATTGCATGGTATCATAAATAGATAAACCTGCTGTAATGACGCCTCCTGGAGAATTAATATATAAAAAAATATCTTGAGAATCGTTTTCTGATTCTAAAAATAAAATTTGAGCTACGACCATGTTAGCTAACTGATCTTCAATAGTTCCTGTTATAAAAATAATCCTTTCTTTAAGTAAGCGCGAAAATATATCGTATGAACGATCTCCGCGTTCTGTTTGATCAATGATAAATGGTATAGGAATAGAATTTTTATTATTTCGGTTGATTATATTTTTTTTCATTTTTTTCCGTATTTTTAGTTATAGTTATTTTTTATTCTATGTATTATAATTTATTTATTATTTTTTTTGAAAAAAAAGTAAAAAATATTTATTTATTAAATTTATTTTTTTTTAAAAAAAAATAAGTTATATATTTGATATAATATATTTTTTATTAACTTTTTTTTGGATTTTATTTATTTTTTAGAAAATTTTATATTAACAGCAAGTTATAATTTTTTATATGAATATAAAATTTTTAATTTTAGAGATTTTTATATTTTATGTATTGATTTTATTTTTTTACTATTTTTATTTATTAAAAACAAGAATTTTTTAAAAAAATTAACAAAATTTTATTTATTAAAAATAAAATTTTTTTTTGATTTTTATTATTTTTGGGTGTTAAGATGTATTCTATAAAATTTATTTTTTTAAAAATTTTTTCTTTCTATAAGAAATAATAAATTGTATTCGATATTCTTTTATGTCATTTTATATAGAGTAATTTTTTTATTTGACAGTTTTATTTTTTTTGAGTTGATTTTATTATAGATTTTTTCTTGAACATTGTATTGCTCTATTTATTTTTTTCGGTATTTTTATCCATTCTTGAATGTCATAGGGAAATATTTGTAAAGAATATATTTTATTTGGAATATATTGAGATAATATTGAATAAATTTTTTTATGCCTATAAATTAAAGAAAGATTATTAAAATTTTTTGATACAATAATAAGTCTAAAATGGTTGATAGAATTATTTTTTAATATGTGTCGTTGATTATCATCATATATTTTCAAATAGAAAATATTTATTTTTGATTTTATTTTTTTATATATAATTTTTTTCATATAGGATTTTTTTATTATTTAATAATTTTTATACCTTATAGAATAGAACTTTTTCTTGAGTAAAAAGTATTTTTTAATAAAGATTTATTTTTTATACTATAACATTGTTCTGGATGTCTTGTGTAGTGATATTTTTATATATTATTTTTTTATCTAAAATGAACAAAATGATTATTAATTTTTATAAATTATTTTTATGTATAAATTAATTATAGGAAGAAAATTTATATGAATAATATAGATAAATAATTTATTTATATAAATCAATACTATTTTTAAATAAAAAAAATAAAAAATTTTTAATAGGTATAAAATCATGAAAAATCAAATAAAATTTTTCAGTTATAAAAAAAGTATTGTATTTTTTTTATTATTGTTATTATTTATTATGATATATAAATATAGTAAAAAAATATATATATATGTTAATGGTGATATTACTCGTATTCAACTAGAATTGATACTGCTTTCTTTTAAAACTATGTTATTTATCTTAATTCCTGTTTTTTTATTAACGTTTTATGTTGTATATAAATATAATTCTTTAAAAATGGATGACCATTATATTCCAAATTGGTCTCATTCAATTTTTTTAGAAATATTGATTTGGTTTATTCCGATTTGTATTACTATTTTTTTAGCGACTTTATCTTATAAATCAACACATTTATTGGATCCTAAAAAATCTTTGGAAGGTTTTAATAAACCTATTGTCATTGATGTTATAGCTTTAGATTGGCGGTGGTTATTTATTTATCCGGAATATAAAATTGCAACAATTAATGAAGTTTTTTTCCCAAAAAATATAGCGATAAAATTTCATATTACGTCAAATTCTATTATGAATTCTTTTTTTATACCTGATTTAGGTAGTCAGATATATGCAATGGCAGGTATGAGCACTGAATTAAATTTAAAAGCTAGAAAAACAGGTGTTTGTAAAGGAATGTCTACTAATTATAGCGGAAAAGGTTTTTCAAATATGAAATTTGATGTACATGTCGTAAAAGATTTTAAAAAGTTTCAGAAATGGGTGAATGAAGTAAAGTTATCAAAAAATAAACTAATTTTTAAAAAACAATTTTTAAATATATCAAAACCTTCTGAAAATATTTTTGTACAATATTTTTCATATGTAGATCCATTATTATTTTATAAAATAATTAATATGATTAAATATAAATAATTTTTTATATTATCTCATAAGATAATTTTAATTAATATACTGCAGGAAAAAATATGTTTGGAAAATTAACTTTTGATGCTGTACCTTATCATGAACCAATTATTATGATGACATGTTTCATGATTCTTTTATTTCTTTTTTGTGGATTTTTTTGTATTACTTTTTTTAAAAAATGGACTTATTTATGGAGTGAGTGGTTAACATCGGTAGATCATAAAAAAATTGCTGTAATGTATTTAATTCTCGCTTTTATTATGTTAATTCGTGGTTTTACTGATGCTATTATGATGCGAGCTCAACAAGCGCTAGTTTCATGTGGATACCTTGGTTTATTTCCTTCATATCATTATGATCAGGTATTTACAGCTCATGGGGTTATTATGATTTTTTTTGTAGCCATGCCTTTGGTTATTGGTTTAATGAATTTTATAGTTCCCCTACAAATAGGTGCACGAGACTTTGCGTTTCCGATTTTAAATAGTGTTAGTTTTTGGTTAACAGCTAGCTCAGTTATATTAATGACTTTATCTTTAGGAATAGGAGAGTTTGCAAGAACTGGATGGTTAGGATATCCACCTTTATCTGGTATTGAATATAGTCCTGGTGTTGGTGTTGATTATTGGATTTGGATTTTACAAATTTCAGGTGTAGGCGCTACATTAACTGCAATTAATTTTTTAGTGACAATTTTAAAAATGCGGACCGCAGGTATGACAATGTTTAAATTACCTGTATTTACATGGACAGCATTATGTACTAATATTTTAATACTTATATCTTTTCCAGTTTTATTTATTACTTTAATTTTATTAACATTAGATCGATATATTGGTTATCATTTTTTTACCAATAATATGGGTGGAAATATGATGATGTACATTAATTTAATTTGGATTTGGGGACATCCTGAAGTGTACATACTGGTTCTTCCTGTTTTTGGTATTTTTTCAGAAATAGTCGCAACTTTTTCAAAAAAAACCCTATTTGGATATATTTCATTAATTTGGGCTACAATTGTTATTACCGTTTTATCTTTTATCGTTTGGTTGCATCATTTTTTTACAATGGGTTCCGGTCCTTATGTAAATAGTTTTTTTAGTATTACCACTATGATTATTGCTATTCCAACTGGAGTCAAAATATTTAATTGGTTATTTACGATGTATGGTGGACGTATTAGATTGCATTTATCCATGTTATGGACGATTGGTTTTTTAATTACATTTTCTATCGGCGGTATGTCTGGTGTTTTATTATCAATACCTTCTATAGATTTTATGTTTCATAATAGTTTATTTTTAGTTGCTCATTTTCATAATGTTATTATTGGTGGGGTAGTTTTTGGTTGCTTTGCCGGTATTACATATTGGTTTCCGAAAATTTTTGGTTTTAAATTAAATGAAAAATGGGGGGTTTATTCTTTTTGGTTTTGGTTATCTGGTTTTTTTATAGCATTTATGCCTTTGTATATCTTGGGTTTTTTAGGTATGACTCGTCGTTTGAGTCAAAATATTGATTATAAATTTCATAGTTTATTAATAATTTCTGCATTTGGTGTATTTATAATTTTCTTAGGTATATTATCTCAAGTAATGCAATTATATTTATCTATAAAAAATAGAAATAAAAAAGAATATATAGATTGGACAGGTGATCCATGGAATGGTAGAACACTAGAGTGGTCAACTTCATCACCGCCACCTTCGTATAATTTTTCTTTATTACCCATAGTAAAAGAAAGAGACTCGTTTTGGAAAGAAAAATCTTTAAAAAATAAAAAAAATAAACATGTAATTTATGAAGATATTCATATGCCTGAAAATAGTAATCTAGGATTTTTTGTTGGTTTTTTTTCTCTTATTTTTGGTTTTTCTATGGTTTGGCATATTTGGTATTTGAGTTTTTTTGCGATTTTTTCTATTTTTTTATTTTTTTTAAAACATAGTTGTTCTATAAAAACGGGATATATAATATCAAAAAAAATTGTTGAAAGAAAAGAAAAGAATTTTCTTTTAAAAAAGAATATAACAAAAGGTAATGTATGATAGAGAAAATTAATTTTCAATATAATCATGTTAAAAAAATTGTTGACGCTGGCGGTCAACAAGAGTCATCTTCATTAGAAGAAAATAATATTTTTGGTTTTTGGATTTACTTAATGAATGATTGTATTATTTTTGCGGTGCTTTTTATTGTATTTATATTTATGTCGCATTATAGATATGATTTATATTTTTTTAAAAAAAAAATATTTTCTTTATCTCTTGTTTTTTTAGAAACAATTATATTATTACTTAGTTCAGTTACTTGTAGCATAGCTATAAAATCTATGTATAAAAATTCAATAAAATATATTGTATTTTTTTTATTTAATACTTTGTTATTAGGAATAATTTTTATTATTTTTGAATATTATGAATTTTTACATTTATCATTGGTTTTTTTTAAACCCACATATCATGGTTGTATATCATCTTTTTTTGCTTTAGTTGGTTTTCATTTTTTTCATGTTTTTTTTGGAATTTTATGGATAATAGTCATTTTAATGCAAATATTATCATTAAAAAAAATTAAATACATTCGTGGTTCATTATTATGTTTTAGTCTTTTTTGGCATTTTATAGATATTATATGGATTATTCTAATTTCATGTGTGTACTTATAAATTTTTATTAGAAAATTATTATTGATATAAGTTAAGGGTAAATATGAATATAAAAAAATTTCTTTATAGTATTATGAACATAAAAGATTATTTTTTAAAAAAATATATTTTTGGTTTTTTTTTATCATTTTTTTTATATTTATTTGTTTTTTTTATTGCGCATAATTATTATTTTTCTATAAAAAAAATGCAAGTTTATATATTTTTATTTATTATAGTGCAAATTTTTTTTCAATATAAATATTTTTTACATTTTAAATTATCTTATAAAAATTATTGGTATATTATTTTTTTAATTCTTACCTTTTTAATTATAAGCATTATTTGTATAGGTTCATTATGGGTCATGGGACATTTAAACCATTAATAAAAAGATCTTTTCTTTCTTTTTATAAAATAAATAGTTTTATTAAAGTTGTAAAACCGGGAATTATTGTAGGTAATGTTATTACATTAATAAGTGGATTTTTTTTAGCATCACAAGGAAATTTGCAAAGTCATCTATTATTCAATACTATAATAAGTATTATATTTATTATAGCATCTGCTTGTATTATGAATAATATCCTAGATAAAGATATTGATTTACGTATGAGTCGTACAAATCAGAGAATTTTATGTTTGTGGGGAGATAATCATTATTTAATATCTTTTTTTTGGTTTTTTTCATTTTTTTTATTGATATTAGGATGCACTATTTTTTATTTATATGTGAATTTTTTATGCGTACTTTTATCTTTGATAGGTGTTTTCTTTTATGTTTTTTTATATTCATATTTGTTTAAACGTAAATATGTTTATTCAACAGGGATAGGAAGTATCTCTGGAGCCTTACCACCTATTATTGGTTATGTTGCAGTAAAAAATGATGTAGATTTTTGTTGTCTTATTCTTTTTTTTATTTTTAGTATATGGCAAATAGCACACGCTTATTCTATTTCAATTTTTCGATTAAAAGATTATAAGACTGCAGAAATCCCATTATTTTCTGTAATCTATGGAATAGAAAAAACCAAAACAAATATAAATTACTGTATTGTTTTTTTAATTTTTTTAAATTTTTTATTTTATTGGTCAGGTTATGTATATATAATATATTTTATATATACTACGATTTTTTTATTTTTTTGGTATTTTTTTTCTTTTTTTGGTGTTTATTTTTTAAATAGTAAGATTTGGTCACGTTTTATGTTTTTTATATCGCTTGTAGTGATTTTTGTTATTAGTTTTTTTATGTCTTTAAATTTTTATTTTAACTAAATTATAAACATATTTTGGGTTCTGGTAATCCAGCTATTTTACTTAAATTTTTTATTGGCGTACTTTTAAACATTATAAATAGATCTTGACTAGTTAGTAATATTTTATATTCTTTTTTTAAAGATAAAAGTAACATACGTGTAGTAGGGATAATATTATATTTTTTATAAAAAACTTTTATGATTAAAATTACTTGCCAATGTTTTTTAGTTAATAAAATATTTAGTTCTTTAGCAAGTAAGATTGCTTTTTTTTTATTCCATTTTTTAGACATTATGTTAATTTTTTTATCAGAGATTATTTTATTATTCATTTTTTATTTTTTTTTATTGATCTTTTATATTATTTTTATTATTAATTAATTATATATTTTTGAGTTAAGATTTATAAAAATCTATAGAGTTTTATATCACTTTATTAAGAATAATGATTTTTTTTAAAAAATTTTTATATAAAATATTTAAAAATTTTATTTTATTTTTAATTTAATAATTTTTTATTAAAAATATATTTTTAGATTTTTTTTATTAGATTTTTTATTGATTTAAAAACATAATAATTTTATAAAATAAATAAAAAAAATATAATGATATTTTTTTAAAAATTTTTAGATTTATTTTTTTTAAAAAAAGACTGTTGATAAGGGAATTTATTTGTTTTTTTTATATGTAGTTTTTGTATTATTTCTTAATATAAGTTTATCTAACACACCATTAATAAATTTATGGCTATCACAAGAGCCAAAAATCTTTGCTAATTCTATTCCTTCGTTAATTACGACTTTATATGGAATATCTTTACGTTTAAATATTTCGTATACAGATATTCGCAAAATATTTTTTTCAATATAATCAAGTTCATAAATTTTTCTTGATAAACAAGGAGATATGAGCTGATCTAAAAAAATAATGTTTTGAGCTACGCCTGAAATAATTTCATGAAAATATAGCATATCAATATAAACCTGATGATGTTGTTTTAAGATAAACTCTTTTATTTTTTCGATTGATTTGTTTTGAGACACTTGCCATGCATATAGAACTTGTAAGGCTAATATGCGTGCTTGGCGTCTTTTTTTAGGTTTCATTTATTTTATTCTCTTTTAAAGTATGAAAAATTGATATGATAGATATATTTATAAAATTGATATCTATTTATTTTTTTTATATTTTATCTTTTATTTTTATTAAAATATATCTTTTTTTTAAAAAAAGTATTAAAATTTTATAATTTTTATTTTTTATACATTTTTAAGAAAAAAGAATTGCAAATTATATGAAAAAGAGTATAATAAAAATTGTAATAGCGGGGTGGAGCAGTACGGTAGCTCGTCGGGCTCATAACCCGAAGGTCGTTGGTTCAAATCCAACCCCCGCAACCAAAAAATTTATTACAATAATCAATTATTATTCCTTCTTTATTTCTATTTCCTTCTAGTTATTTTTTAAAAAATTATTTTCTATATTTTTTTTTTAAAAATATTTAAATGTATGCCCGAGTATCTTTTTTTTTTCCAGTTAATAATCTTTTTTAAAATATTAAAGTCGGCATATATCTTAATATTATATTTAGCTCTTGTAATTCCGGTATAAATTAATTCTTTTGATAATATTTTTGAAATATAATTAGGAAAAATTAAGATTACATAGAAAAATTCTGATCCTTGTGATTTATGTATAGTTGTTGACCATGCTATTTCAAAATTTTCGATTAAAAAAGGGTCAATTTTTTTTATTTTATCTGTATAAGATAGAAAAAAGACCTTTAATTTTTCATTTTGATTTAATAAACATATACCAATTTCTCCATTAAATAATTTTAATGTTGGATTATTTGCGGTAATCATAATAGGTCTTCCATGATACCAATGGTCTTTTGTTTTTTTTATATTTTTTAATTTTATATTTCTTTCTATAAATTGATTAATAATTTTTACTCCAAAAGGTCCGTCCAATAACGCACATAAAATTCTAGATTTATTAAAGTACTCAAGAATTTTTTTAGGGTTATGCTTTTTTTGAATATATTTCCAATAACCTTGATATATTTTTAAAATTTCTTTTAACATAAAAAAATAATTATTATTTTGATTTATTTTTTCCCAAAAAATATTTTTATATTTTTTTTTAATAATTAATGAAAAATCAATATATTTTTTTTTTTCTAATGCAGCGGATAAAATACCGATTCCTGATTTTTTATTAAATCTATATTTTTTTTTTAAAATTATCATGGTATTATTGATATTAGAAGGATATTTACACGAATCAATTTTAGTTTTTTGTTGAGTAATTTCTTCTAATTTTTTAGAAAATATGGCACTAAATTTATTATTGGCTTTTTTACAAATTTCCTTGATTATTGATCCTACCTCTATAGGAGGTAATTGATTTAAATCACCTAAAAAAATAATTTTTGTTTTTTTTGAAATAACATTTGTAATATTTTCCATCATATATAAATCTATCATAGAAGATTCATCAATAATTAATATATCAATATTAGAAAGTTTTTTTTTGGT
This sequence comes from Buchnera aphidicola (Cinara confinis), assembly GCF_900128735.1. Taxonomy (GTDB): domain Bacteria; phylum Pseudomonadota; class Gammaproteobacteria; order Enterobacterales; family Enterobacteriaceae; genus Buchnera_F; species Buchnera_F aphidicola_L. Next base: position 354,033 of record NZ_LT667503.1, on the reverse strand, counting down.
ATATTGATATGAATATATTTCGTTAGTATCTTTTTGAACGCCTAATAATCGGTGGAGTGTTTGTCCTTTTTTTGGTATTTTTTTTTTTTCTTTTTTGGTGAGTTCACTAAAAGTAAGAATTTTATATACTACTTCTGTAATACGAGCCGCAGCCTTACCAGTAGGAGCTGCTAATTTTATGTTAATTTTTTTTTTTAATTTAATAAAAAATATAATTAAGTAAGTGATTATAGTTGTTTTTCCAGTTCCAGGTCCTCCTAAAATGAATGAAATATGATTCAAAATCATTACTCCAATAGCAATTTTTTGAATTTTATCTATATTTTTTGTGCAATGCATTTGAAATAATTTTTTATTTTTTTTTGTTTTTTTTATTTTTTTTTTGTGGTTTAAAATAAATTTAATAATTTTTTTTTCAGCATTCCAGTATCGATATAGGTAAATACGATTTTCTTGAATAACTAATGGGGTAACAATGGTTCCGTTGCTACAAAAGGGGCTATTTAATACAACATTAAACCAATTTTTTTTATTTAGGATAGTACTCCATAATTTTTTAAAAATATTTTTTTTTTTAAATATTTTTTTTTTTTGAAATAGGTTTATTGGTAAACAACTATGTCCGCAATTTGCAGAATAACTTAAATATAATATGACTAATTTTATTTCTGAAATGGTTTTTGGTATTAATAATGTGCAACAATAAAAATCAATATTGTTAAGAAATTTTTTCTCTTTGGCTTTTTTTAATATATTACAAAAAATTTTTTTTTTATTAGTCATTAATATATTATCCCATTAAATAACAAATCTAATTTATTAGTTAATACATAAGGTATTTTTTTAAAAAATATTCCAGAATTTTTACCTTTTTCCTCGAGAGCTCTTAAAAAGATATAAAATAGTCCACCAAAATTTTTTTTATAATGATAATTTTTAATATGAATCTTAAGATATCGATGGAGCGCTAAAGTATAAAATTGATATTGTATATCATATCTATGTTTAATTATTTCTAATTTTATATTTTTTTTAGTATACGCGCTATTATCAGATCCTAACCAATTAGATTTATAATCTATAAAATAAAATTGATTTTTCCATTTAAAAATTAAATCAATACTTCCAATTAAGATTCCTGATATATTATCATATGATATATCTGGACATAATGAAGATATCTTATCGAATTTTTTGATATAATAATTCATTACTTTAAAGTTAATATATTTTTTAATAGGAATTGTAAAATTCATTTCTTTTGTATATTCTTTAAATTTTAATTGGGTTAAGGAGATATTAAAATCTTTTAATAATACTGAAATCATCATTTCAATTGATTTTTTAATTTTTTTGATTAAATAGTTAGGTATAGATAAATAATTAAAATTTTTTATTTTTTTTTCTATATCTCTATTTTTAGAAAAATCAATTTTCTTTAATATTTTATGTAAAAAAATTCCGTATTCGACGCCTTGTAATTTTTTTTTTTTTTTCTTTTCTTGTTTTTGATATAGAATATCATCGAAAAATTTTTTATTATATTGTATAGAATAACTTTTATTATATGTGTTTAATTGAGAAAAACTTATGATTTTCCAAGGATAAATTATTTTTCTTGTATTATAATTTTTTTGAAAATCTTTTTTATGTATAAGGTCTTTTTGTATTTTTTTTGAATTTATATTTTTTTTAGAAATTTCAATTACATTTTTTTTTTCCATACTATATAAAATATTTTTTAATTCTTGGTAATTTTTTTTTTTTCCTTTTTGTAATAAGTATCCTAAAGCACTAAGATGTGTATTTGTATCCTGATTTTCTTTATTTTTGTTTTTTTTCTTTTTAATTGGAGCTACTCCAATACTGCAATGTAAGAGGCTGCGTGTTATGCAGACATATAATAATCTTAAATCTTCAGATAATCTTTCTTCTTCAGATAATTTTTGAGTAATTTTACTATTACTTAAATCTAATATTTTTTTATATGTTTTTCTACAATAAAAAATTTTTTCTTTGTTTTTATAAAAATTACTAAAAAATGGTATCCATACCACCGGATACTCTAAACCTTTTGCTTTATAAACGGTAATTATTTTAATTTTCTTTTTAGAATTATTTTCTGAAAAATAATTATTATTATTATTTTGATTTTTTTGCTCTCTACTTTGTAAAATTTTTTTCTTTAACCATAAGATTAATAAAAATTTATTTGTTATTTTTTTTTGTTTTTGAATTAAAATCTCCCTTAAAGAAAAAATATTTTTTATATTTATTTTATTCAATGAAGTTAGAATATCACAGTGAATCAGGTTAAAATCTTTTATTATTTCTTCGAGTAGATTAAAAATACCGTATTCTTGCCAAATTTTTAAATAATTTTTAATTTTTTTTATGAGTATCAAATACTCTTCTTTTTTTTTATTAATTTCATATATTTCATAAATATTTTTTTTAAAAATATGAGTAAGTAAAATTTTTTGTAATTTTTTTTCATTTAATGGGTGTAATATAGAATCTAATATCCACATAATCTCTTTTGTTTCCATTAAATTAAAAATATTTATTTTTTGAGAGGTATATTTTGCAGATAACGCCATTTTTTTGAAAGCGTGAGTAATAAATTTTGCTTCATATTTATTTTTTACCAATACAGCTATATCATTCGGTTTAATAAAACGTGAAATATTATTTTTTAAATTAATTTTTATTTTTTTTTTTATTTTTGAGGATAGCCAGTTAGAAATAGTTTCTGCACATTTTTTGGCTATCCATTTATAATAATTTTCTTTTGTACTTGTTTTTTTTGGATATAAATAAAATTTTAATGCAGGTTGTTTTTTGTTGTTAATGTAAAAATTCATTTTTTTATTATTAATATGTTTTTTTGCTGGTTTAAAATTAAGTTCTTGAAATAAAAAAGGTTTTTTTACATTTTGAAATAAAGTATTAATAGCTATAATCATATTATGTGAAGATCGAAAATTTTCTTTTAAAAAATAATGTTTTTTTATTTTTTTTTTTAATTTAAAATAATTAAAGATATTAGCATTACGAAAACTATATATTGATTGTTTAGGATCACCAAAAAGAATTAATGATTCATTTTTTGATTTTTTATATATTTGATAAAAAATTTCATATTGCATACTATCAATATCTTGAAATTCATCAATAATAGTAACTGGATATTTCTTTTTTATTAATTTTTTAATTCTGGAGTTTTTAAAATTTGTTAATTTTAAAAATATTTTTGTAATATCATGAAAATCAATTTTATTTTTTTTTTTCTTTTCTTTTTGAATTCTAGTTAAAATACCATGTAATGAAAATAAAATATATAATTGATTTAATGAAGTATATTTTTTATACAATTGATCAATTTTATTAAAAAATGATTTTTTAATTTTATACTTTTCTTTACATTCTTGATTAATTTTTTTTATATTAAAATATTTTAAAATATTAGGAAATTTATAATTACATGTTTTTTTTGAAGTCCATAGTTGAATTTTTTCATACCATTTTTTTAAATTTTTTTGATTGTATATTCTTTTATTAATTTGTAATTTTTGAAATATTAACTTAATTTTCTTTTTTTCTTGGTTCCACATTTTTTTAATAGCATTTATGTATTGTATTAATTTTTCATGTTTTTTTTCAATATCTTTTTTATAAATTCTTTTTTTAGAGAAATTAAGACAAGTATTATTAATCCATTTATATAAATAATTAAATAATTTTTGAGGGTTAGGCCATTTTTCTATAAAAATTTTTGTAATCTCTTCAGAAAAATAATAAATGTTTTTTCTCCAAAAATCTTGAGTAGCTTGTAGTTGGATTGGATACATATTTTGAATAATTTTTTCAGGAATATTTTCTGGAAAAAAAAATTTATATTCATTTAATATAGACCAAAAAAAACTATGTAGGGTATATATAGCTATATTTTCGATTTCATCTTTAGTTTTTTTAAGAATTTTTTGAGTTAATGTAAAATTTTCAATATCATAAAGAATATTTTTGATATAATTAATTTTTGTTTTCTTTGTTATACATGCTTGATATAATTGTATTATCCCTTGGTATAATCTTTTTTTTAATTCATTTTTAGAAGCTTCAGTAAATGTTACTAAAAGAATATCGGTAGATAATAATTGACGTATATATTTTTTTTTTAATCCTAAATTAATTAATAAACGTAAATATAATATAATAATAGAAAATGTTTTTCCAGTTCCTGCAGAAGCTTCAATTAAAGTAATACCTGGTTTTGGTAATTTAGATACATTATATTTATAATTTTTCATTTTTTTCTTCTTTTTTACGAATTAATTATTTTATTGTATGATATTTTAATACTGGTAAATACCAATATTTACAGATTTTACATATTTTATTAATATATTTTTCATTCATTATTGGGAGAATTTTTTGTATATATATATTATTTTTTTCGCCATTGATTAGAAAGTTTCCATGCCATGTTTCTAAAAATTTTTTTCTGGCTATTTTTTCTAAATTTGAATTTTTTTTTGTATAATGATAAGTTAACCAATTTATTCCAGATTTTAACAAAAAAATTGGTTTTTTTAGGCCGGTTCTGTATCCTTGGATATATTTTTTTAGATATAATAATGCTTTTGATTTTTTGATAGAAGAAAATTTTAATATTTTATTATCGATACTTAATAAAATACTTTTTTTTTTGTGATTTAATGCGCAAGAAACAAGATGTTCTAACCATAAAGAGAAAGTGTTTTGATGGTTTATTTTCATAACAGTCCAGCGTATTAAACCTGATTGATTAACTTCAGGTAATTTTCCAAATAATTTATATTCTTTTATTTTTAGTTTAAATTTTATTGTTTTTGGTTCTTTTCTTTTTTTGTTTATTAGAAGTATTAGTTTTTTAATTTGATTTTTTTGTTTTTTCCAAAATATTTTTCCAATATTACCATAGGGTATTTTTCCTAATTGTTGATATTTTAAAAATAATTTTTTTGTTTTTTTTTGAGATAAAAGTAAAGAAAGTATTTTTTTATTTATTTTATATTTTTCGATTAAATTAACTGAAAATACTTCATTTTTTAAAAGGATTGTTTTTATTTCTGAATTTATTTTTATTTTTAATGTTTTATAAAAAAAATAATTAATTGGATTTTGCCAAAATTTAATTAAATTTTTTAATTTTATTTTTTTAGATATATAGTATTTTATCTTTTTTTTAACATTAGAGTTTTTTTTCTTACAATAAGAAATATTTTTTATTGTTGTAGAATTTGATTTTTTATCTATTTTGTTTTTTTGATATTCACTATCTTTCAAAGGATTATAAAAAACATATTTTAAAATATTTTTATATTTTTTAATATTTTTATTTTTGTTTTTTTTAATATAATAAAAATTTTTTTGAATATAGGATTGCAGATTATCTATAAAAATAGAAGAGCTTTTATTATTTTCTTTTTTTATTTTTTGAATAGCATAACTACAATATAAATAATTTTTTGCAGACATAATAGTTTCTAAAAAAATATTTTGAGTATTATTGTATATATTGTTATTATTAATCAAATTTAATGCATTTTTTTTTTTAGAAAAAAAATTTTGAGTACAATCTAATATACAAATCATTTTAAATGGTATATTTTTGACCTTATTTAATTTTATGCAATTTAATGTACCTAAAATAAAATTTGGGTTTTTACTGCGATATGCTTTTCTTTTAAAAAATTCACGAATTAATTCATTGATGGATATTTGATCTGAATAATTTTCTTTTATTCCATGTATTATTATATTATACCAGTTCTCTTTTAATTTTTGAAAAAATTTTTTTTGTTGATCTGGAATTTGAAAAAAATTTTTTAAAATATTTGGGATTACTTTCAACCAACTTTTGAGTTTTTTCTTTGTACTTATAAATTTATATAATTTTTGTAAACATAAAATAAAATCAATAAAATTGCCTAATAAAATTCTTCCCCGTGTGTAAGATACACTATATGGAAAAATATTATTCCATGAATAATTTTCTTTTTTAAAAAAAATACCAGATGTGATTTTTTTAATAGCATAATTCCATGTATATTGTTCAATTTTTGGTAAAGACATATTATTTAAATGTTTTATATCAAAACCCCAATATATTCCAAGCTTTAACATCCAAGAATATATGGTAGAAAGGTCTTTAGAATGTATAGAAAATTTTTTACGTATACAAGGAATATCTAAAATAGATAATATCCATGAATGTTGAAAACGATTATTTTTAATATTTAATAGTTTTTTTATTATTAAAAATATTCTTTTTTTATATGATGGATTTTTGTTTTTCGTATTAAAAAATGTATAATTATTTTTTTGGTATTGAAAAAAATAATTTATATATGGGATATATTTTTTTATATTAATAGCTGTTATTAAAATATTGTGAGGTTTTAATTTTGTATCAGTATTGATTTTTTTTGTTATATAGTTATATAACGTTTTTATTTCTTGATAATAAGTTTGACATTCTACAATAGAAACAGAGTGATCATATATATGATATAAATTTTTTTTTTTTTGATTTTCGAATTTAGAATTAAAAATATCTGATTGTAATTTTTTTAATACGTTTTGGGACTGACTTTTTTGGGGAATAAAAATTTTTTTTATAATTTTTTTCTTTTTATTTTTAGGATTAATTTTTTCTTTTTGAATTATTTTACTAAAAAATTTTTTTGGTGGATGATTTTTTTTTTCTTTTATAGCAACATATTGATAGTAATGTATTTGAATATATGGTTTTATCATAGAGATGATAAAATCATTAAATGGAGTATTATTTTCTAAAGATATAATAAAAATATTTAACGGTAATTTTTTTTTTATTTTTTTTTGTTTTATAGATAAATAAAAATTTTTAATTAATTGAGTAAAACTATTATTTTTTATTTTTTTTATTAGTTCATTCCATATATTTTTTTGCCATATATGAGATTTTTTTAATTTTAAATTATTTTTTTCATTTTCCCAAAGATAAATCCAGTGTGGTTTTAAGTGTAAATATTCAATAAATAGTTCGGATAAATATAGACAAAGTTGAAATTTTTTATGTAGAAATATTTTTTTTTTTTGTTTATCGATTGGAAATTTATGAATAAAAGACATTAAATTCCAGGTTAGATAATATTTATTAAACAATAATGATTGTTTTATTTTTTTAATATAATGTATTAGATTAAAAAAAAAATTTTTGTTGATTATATATTTTATATTAGCACAGATATTGAGTTTTTTTGAAATTTTTATATTTAACCATTGTTGAATATAATAATTGTCAATAAAAAAAATATTTTTTTCTAGAATATTTTTTTTTTTATAAAAAATAATTTTTTACATAATTTTTCTATTAAATATTTCATTTGATTTGATTTATAAATTTTTAACATACAACCTCAAAATTATTGATATTTAAAATATTTTTTTAAAATCTTTTATATGGCGTAGAATTTTCTTGATCTACGCCAAATTTTTTAATTAAATTTTATATATTTTATTTTTTTGAATTTTTTTAGAATTATTTTTTGAAATTTTATTTGTTTTTTTATGTAAATAAACATCCATTTGTGGACATGGTATTAAGATATTATTTTGATCTAATGTTTTTTTAAACTTTAACATTAAATCCCAGTATACCGTATTCAATTCTTTTGTACTACTCCAACATTTCACAATAAAATTTAAAGATGATGGGGTAAATTCGCTTAATCCAACTACATATTTTGGTTTTTTTAAGACGCGTTCATCATTTTTTAATATTGAGGTGAGCACTGAAATAACTAAATCTACATCAGAATCATAAGCTACGCTAATAGTAAATTGATTACGACGCATAGGTTCTCTAGAATAATTAACAATATTTCCGGCTATTATTTTTCCATTAGGAATAACTATTATTTTGCCGTCAAATGTTTTTAGCATGGTGTGAAATATATGTACATGCTGCACTGTCCCGGCTGCATTTCCTAAGTTAACATATTCTCCTGTCTTAAGAGGGCGTAGTATTACTAATAAAACTCCAGCGGCAAAATTTGATAAAGATCCTTGTAAAGCTAAGCCAATAGCCATACCTGCTGCACCTAAAATAGCAATTATTGAGTTTGTTTGTACACCCATTCGACCTAATGCCGCGATAAACGTAAACATGATGATTATGTAACGAACTAGTGTGGAAACAAATCCAGAAATTGTATTATCAATTTTGCGTGTTAATAAAATTTTTTGTATTCCGCTGGCAATAATCTGTCCAATAAAAAATCCCATTGCTATAATAATAGCGGCAGATGATAAATTAATTATATATGATAATAATACTGGTTGTTTTGTGGCGAACCAAGAGCTTGCATGATTAATTTTATTCACTACATGTAATTCTTCCATTTTTTCTGCAACAAATATTTTTATTGCACGTATTTATAATTATTTTCTGTTCTAAATTTCAGGTAATTAATCACCTATATAAACAGTACGAATTTTTATTATACAAATACTTATATATTCATAGTTTATAAAAGATTATATATAACAAAGAATAAATACTATGTAGATCTTTTATTTATAAAATATTTTTTGCATTTAATTTTTTAAAAATTTTTTTAAGGTATTTAAATGAATATTTTTGTGAGTTTCTTAACCATACTCTGGGATCATAGTATTTTTTATTTGGCTGATTTTTTCCAGTTGGATTTCCTAATTGGTTTTGTAAATATTCTTGATTTAATAAATAAAAGTCTAATACTCCTTTCCATGATGCCCATTGCATATCCGTATCAATATTAAATTTTATTACGCCATATTTTATAGACTTTTGAATATCTTGAATACTGGTTCCTGATCCGCCATGAAATACAAAATTTAAAGGATTTTTAGGTAATTTTTTTTTTTGACTGATATAGTTTTGTGCTTTTTTTAAAATAGATGGCTTTAAAGATATTTTACCTGGTTTATAGACTCCATGTACATTACCAAAAGCTGCCGCAATAATAAAGTTATCGCTTATTTTATTTAATTTTTTATAGGCATAAAAAATATCTTTTGTATCGGTATATAAATATTTTTTTTTAATCTTCGAATTATCAATGCCGTCTTCTTCTCCGCCTGTACATCCTAACTCAAATTCTAAAATCATATTTAGATTTGTGATTTTTTTTAAATAATTTCTTGAAATGGAAATATTTTTTTTAATTGTTTCCTTGGATAAATCAATCATATGAGAAGAAAAAAGAGGTCTTCCATGGTTTTTGAAAAAAGTTTCTCCTTTTTTTAATAAACCATCAATCCAGGGGAGGTTTTCATTAGGACAATGATCAGTATGTAAAATTACAGGAACTTTATAATATTTTGATAATAAATGTACGTGCTGAGCAGCAGAAATTGCTCCTATAATAGACGGTTGATATAGATTTTTTGTTCTTAGACCTAGACCACTAATAAAAGCAGAACCACTGTATGAAAGCTGTATTATAACCGGCGATTTCATGTAAGAAGCTGTTTCTAATACACTATTAATTGATTCATTACCAATACAATTGATAGCAGGAATAGCAAATTTATTTTTTTTAGCTAATGAAAATAATATTTTCATTTCATGAGAATTTAATACACCGGGTTTAATGCGTTTTAAAGTATTACCCATAACTTAATGATCCTAATTCTTTTATTATATGAATTTTTTGTTTTTTTTATAGAATAAATTTTTATTTTTTTATAGAAAAACTATTTAATAATTTTAATATAGGCAATGTTTTTTTTTCAATAAATTGTAAAAATGCACCACCTCCAGTAGAAATATACGATATTTTATTTTTTAAGAGAAATAAATCTATAACTGCTATTGTATCCCCACCACCTGCTATAGAAAATGCAGGGCTTTCTGCGATAGCTTTAGAAATTTTTTCCGTTCCTTTCCTAAAGTTTGGAAATTCAAATACACCTAATGGACCATTCCATAATATTGTTCGGGCGTTTTTGATTAATTGGATATAATTTTTTATTGATTGATCGCCTATATCCATAATTTCTTCATTATTTAAAATTTCCGAAACTAATTTATTCTTTGCAGGAGTAGTAATAGAATAAGATTTTCCAACTCGAGAATCTATAGGTAAAATTATTTTTTTACTAGAATATAATTTTTTAGCTTTTTCTTTAAAATTTTTTTCATGTAATGAATTGCCTACAGGGTGATATGCAGATATAAATGTATTTGCAATACCTCCGCCAACAATCATGATATCTGTAATTTTTAATAATGATTTTAATAATTTAAATTTTGTGGATACTTTAGCACCTCCTATGATGCTAATCATAGGTCGTTTTGGTTTTTTTAGTATTTTTTTAAGTTTTTGGATTTCTAACGATAATAATGGTCCTGCACAGGCTAGATCTACAAAATTACAAATTCCATAAGTAGATGATTCTATTCGATGTGCAGTAGCAAAAGCATCCATTACAAAAACATCACATAAATTTGCATATTTTTTTGATAAATCTTCATTATTTTCTTTTTCCCCATAATTAAATCGTACATTTTCTAATACAACTATTTCACCAGCTTTTATATTAAATCCATTTAAATAATTTTTAATAAAATTAATATTTATTTTGGGAAATATTTTTTTTAAATAGAGATATATTGGATATAGTGATAACTTTTCTTCATATATATAATTTTTCGGACGCCCTAAATGTGATGCAATTATAATTTTTGCGTTTTTTTTTAAAGCTAATTTAATTGTTGGAATAGATCGATCAATTCGTTCATGCGATGTAATACATTGATTTTGTATAGGAACATTTAAATCCATTCTAATAAATACACGTTTTTCATGTAAGTTTAAATCTTTCATTTCGATCATAAAATTTTTTCTTCTTTTATATTATTAAGGATTTTTTTATTTATTTTTAAATTATTTTAAATTTTAAACCAACTACTAATACCATTTAAAAACATTTGAGTAGAAAGCATAATTAATACTAAACCCATTAAACGTTCTAATGCATTTATTCCTTTTTTACCTAAAATCTTTAAAAAGAAATTTGATGATAATAAAATAAACATACTAATAAACCAAGAAATAAATAAAGAAATTAAAAGATAACACATATGCGAAGAATATTGATGTGATAATAATATCAATGTTGCTAATAGTGATGGACCGGCAACTAAAGGAATAGCTAATGGAACTAAAAAAGGTTCATCTTTTTTTTCTTTTTGATTATTTGCTATATTAATAGGTTCCGGTGTAGGGAAGATCATTTGGACGGCAATTAAAAAAAGTACAATTCCTCCGGATATTGATACCGTTTCTGTTTTTAAATTTAAAACAGATAATATTTTTTCTCCTAGAAATAGGAATAATAACATAAATAAAAGCGCAATTATCATTTCTCGTACAATAACAAAACGTCTACGTGAAGATGATGTATTTTTTAAAATAGATATAAAAATAGGAAGATTACCTAAAGGATCCATAATTACTAATAATAAGATTATTAAAGAAATAATCGTTGTCATATTTGTTTTCCAATTTTTTTGATAAATTATTTTTATTAAATTATATGAGATTTTTTATAATCATGAATAGATTTTTATTTAAAAAAAATAATATTTTGATTTTATTAAATTAATTTATTAAAACTTTTTTTTAAAATATTTTTAATAATATAAGAAATTTATATTTTTTTATTTAAAATATGTTATTTTATTACAAATCTAATAGATATAAATGTTTCGATTTATATATCTTTTCTTTGACGATTTTTTTTATAAAATATATATAAATATATCATATTGTGAATATTAAAAATATTGTAAAATAAGAATTATTAAAAAATATATTAAATATAAAAATATTGTTAGTGTTACTATTATACTCAATTATTTTATGAATGAATAAGGTTTTATTAAGAATAGGTGCTTATAATTATGAAAAAATTAGTTGGTTTTATTGGTTGGAGAGGAATGGTAGGATCGGTATTACTAGATAGAATGCAAAAAAATAATGATTTTAAAAATATTAACCCTATTTTTTTTACTACATCTCAAGTAGGAGAGAAGACTCCGGTGATGATAGATTGCACTACGTCTTTTCTAGAAGATGCTTATAACATTGATCATTTAAAAGAATTAGATATTATTGTTTCCTGTCAAGGTGCAGAATATACGTCTATAATTTATCATAAACTTCGTAAGCTTGGATGGAATGGCTATTGGATTGATGCTTCTTCAGAATTAAGATTAAAAAATGATTCGATTATAGTATTGGATCCGGTCAATTTAGATTCTATTCATAAAGCATTAAATCAAGATATTAAAACGTTTGTTGGCGGAAATTGTACTGTTAGTTTAATGTTAATGGCATTGGGAGGATTATTTAAAAGAAATGTTATTGAATGGGTGACTGTTTCGACATATCAAGCTGTGTCAGGTGGTGGTGCAAAATATATGTTAGAAATGCTTCAACAAATGGGTTATATATATAATTCAATATCATTAAGGAATAAAATATTAAATAAAGGTATATTAGAAATTGAAAAATTAGCAAGAGACGCTATGAAAAATAATTTTTTTCCAAAAAAATATTTTACAGTTCCTTTAACTGGAAGTTTAATTCCATGGATAGATTCTTCTATGAAAAATGGACAAAGTAAAGAAGAATGGAAAGGAGCTATAGAAACAAATAAAATATTAAATTCAAAAAACTATATACCTATTGATGGAACATGTGTACGGATCGCGTCTCTTCGCTGTCACAGTCAATCATTTTTTATTAAGTTAAATGATAATATCCCAATTAAAAAAATTGAATCATGGATTAGTTCGCATAATCCGTGGGTAAAATTTATTAAAAATACAGAAAAAGATACAGTAAAAAATCTGACCCCATTTGCTGTTACCGGTACATTAAATATTCCTATTGGTCGCTTAAGAAAATTAAATATTGGAAAAAATTATATTTCTGCTTTTTCTGTTGGAGATCAATTATTATGGGGTGCTGCTGAACCATTAAGACGGATGTTAAATATTTTGATATCATAATAAATTATTAAATATCTAGATAAATATTCCCAATCTTCTTATTTTTTTCCGACCTTTATAATATGTTGGTGAGGTTTTTTTTGATTAGAATAAGATAATAAAATATGTTTCATAAATCGACAGAATATTTTTATATCTCTAGTACTTGAAAAATCATCTGTTAATACACATATTACTTGTCCTTCTTCTAATTTGCGTATTTTTTTTCTTAAAATCATAATTGGTTCTGGACATTTTAATCCGACTAAATTTATTTTTATTATTTTTTTCATTTTTTTATTTTGATTTTTATATTACAGAATGAATGAATGGAATATGTTTTTTATATATAGATTTTTTTTATAAAATGAATAATAAATGAATTTTTTTTTAAAAAAAAATTCATTTTTTTTGAATCACACTTAATTAATGATAGTTAAAACATTAACTTAAAAATATTCAATTTTTAATATATTTTTATTTATTTTAATTCAATTAAATATTATTGATAAGATTTTTAAATATATCCAAATTGTTTTTGTTTTATTTTTTATTGTTAAAAATTCTATATTTTTTAATATTTTGAATGCTTGATATATGTCTATTAAACTATTATGATTTGCAAGAGAATTTAAAAAATTATATTGTATAGGATAGTTACATATGTTTCTAAAGTTATAATTTTTTTCATTGATTTGATTTGTTTTAATGTTTAAAAGTACATATATAAAATTTTTATAATAATAGATTAACTTTTCAATTGTATATTTTTCTCTTTTTAGTTTGTTTAAAATGTGTAGAGCAATATTTTTTTTTTTATGAACAATAGCATTAATCCAATGATAGGCTTTTTTTGGTTCAAAAAAATTATAATATTTTTTTAATATGACATTAGTGATATTACTATTAAAATATATTAATGAAAGGATTTTTAAAGAATTATTTATTTTATTAAGATTATAATTATATAAAATTAAAAAATTTTTTATTACGCATAAAGAAAAGTAAATTTTGTACTTTTTTATTTTTCTGTTAATCCATGTATATAGATTATTTATATTATTCTTATTATTATTAATAATTAATCCAATCTTGGAAATATATTTTTGAAAAAAGTTTTTACATATAGTGTTAAATATTAAGTTTGGATAATGAAAAATACAAATTGTATTTTGGTCTAAAATATTTTTTATATTTTTAAAAAATAATTTTTGCTTTAATGTTAAAGATTTACCTAAGAAGATTACAATAATTATTTTTTTTTTAAAAAAAATTTCTTGTTTTTGATATAATTGAATTATTTTATTTAATTCAGAATCATTATTTAAAATTATTTTAGTGATTTTTATAAATTGATTTTTTTTTAAATTTTTTAAAATAATTCTATTATTTTCTTGTAGAAATAACATTTCTGTTTCTATGATGATATATATTTTTGATAAATAATGTTGTAATAAGTATTGCTTTAAACAAGACGTTTCAATAATCATAATTATTCAATATAAGAGTAAGAGTAGCTTAATATGATAGGCGTTTTTGTTAAAAATTTTTTATTATTTTTTAAGATAAAACAAAGTTAATTAATTTATTAGCGATATAAATAATTTTTTTTATTTTTTTATTTTTTAAATATTTTTTGATTTTTTTATTTTTAGAAGCAATATTTATACATTCTTTTTTAGCAGTGGATTTTAACATTTTGATTATTTTTCTTTTTTTCCCGTTTATTTGAATAATAATGGGAAAAAAAATTATATTTTCTTTTATTTTATGTATGATAGGCCAAGATTCTTCATCTATATTTGCGTTTTTTCCATATATTTCTTTCCATAAGATAAAACATATATGAGGAGTAAATGGATATAACATTTTAATTATGTTATCTAAGGATATTTTTATAATTTCTTTATATATATTAGCTTTATTCATGATTTTTGTAATTGCATTAAAAAATTTTATTATATGAGCAATAGCTGTGTTTAATGCATTTCTTCTTTGAATATCATCTGTTACTACGCTAATAGTATGATTAAGTAATATTAAAATGTCTTTATGTTCTTTATTTTCATATATGTCGCTTGGTATATGAATTTTATATAAATTAAGTGAATAAGTAAAATTCCATAGTTTTTTTAAAAATCTATACATACCTACAATACTTTTATCGCTCCATTCTAATTCCGATTCTATAGGTGCGGTAAACATTAAAAATAATCTTAATGTATCTGCTCCATATTTATTAATAATTGTACTAGGATCTATCCCATTATTTTTGGATTTAGACATTTTTATTTTTCCAGCATATATTACTTCTTTTTTATTACTTTTAAGATAGTATCCTTGTTTTTTATTTTTCTCTATTTTTTTTATTTTTATCTCTGATGGTTTAACCCATATTTTTTTTTGATTTTGATCGTAGATATAAAAAGCATCAGATAAAACCATTCCTTGACAAATTAATTTTTTTACTGGTTCATCGGAGGATACAAATCCAAAATCTCGCAGTAGTTTATGATAAAACCGAAAATATATTAAATGCATTACAGCATGTTCTATTCCTCCAATATATAAATCTATTGGTAACCAATACTTGGCTTTTAAAGGATTAATCATTCCATTTTGAAAATTTGGACAGGTATAACGAGCATAATACCATGAAGATTCTATAAATGTATCAAATGTATCAGTTTCTCTAGTGACTTTTTCTCCATTAATTTTTGTAGATAACCATTTTGCTTTAGGAGATAATTTTTTATCATTTTTTTTTAAAGAAAAATTTTCCGGTAAAATAATTGGTAGATTTTTTATCGGGACTGTAATTATTTCTCCTTTTATATTGTATGTAATAGGTATAGGAGTACCCCAATATCTTTGTCGAGATATACTCCAATCTTTTAATTTATAAACAGTATGTTTTTTTAATATTTTTTCTTGATTTAATTTTTTTATTAAATCATTTATTTTTTTTTTGGAATTTAAATTTTTATCAGAACTTTTTTTTTGTTCATCTTTTTTATTTTCTTTTGAAAATATTTTTTTAATCGGTAATTTGTATAATGATGCAAACATAAAATCATTTTTATCATACTTTGGAACTGCCATAATAGCACCAGTAGCATAATCATGTTTAACGTATAAAGCGATCCATAATGGTATTTTCTGAAGAGTAATTGGATGTATAATCAATTGATTTGTATTAATACCAATATATTTTTGATTTTGATATGATTTTAATGTATTTATATTTTTGTGTTTAGTTAAAAACATATTGACTTCTTTATTATTTTTACAGATTAGAGAAATTATAGGATGATACATAGAAATTGCACAAAATGTTATATCCATTATTGTTTCTGGTTTAGTAGTATAGATTTTTAAAACTTCCTTAGAATAAGCAATTTTGAATTTTATTATAACTCCATTAGATTTTCCAATCCAATTTTTTTGCATTTGTAGGACTTTTTTAGGCCATTTTTTTAATTTCTTTAAAGAATACAGTAATTCTTCGGCATAATTTGTTATTTTCATAAACCATTGTGGCATTTTTTTTAAGATAACAATTTCATTACATCTCCAGCATTTTCCGTGTTGCACTTGTTCATTAGCTAATACTGTTTTATCATGAGGACACCAATTTACTAACGATGTTTTTTTATAAACTAATTTTTTTTCATATAATTTTATAAAAAACCATTGTTCCCATTTATAATAATGAGGTTGACATGTAGTTATTTCTCTTTCCCAATCATAACTGAACCCCAAAGATTCTAATTGTTTTTTCATAATTTTAATATTTATATGAGTCCATTGAGAAGGAGAAATTTTATTTTTTATTGCAGCCTCTTCAGCTGGAAGACCAAATGCATCCCAACCTATAGGTTGTAGTACATTTTTTCCTAACATTCTCTGATATCGTGAAATTACATCACTAATAGTATAGTTGCGTACATGTCCCATATGTAAATTTCCAGATGGATAAGGTAACATAGGAACACAAAAGTATTTTTTTTTCTTTGATTCTTCTGAAACAGAGAAGCTTTTATTTTTTTTCCAATATTCTTGAACGATTGGTTCAATTTTTTTTGGGTTATATTTTTGATTCATAAATGATTACCTTTAAAACTATAGAGTGAATTTTTTATTTAGCGAATTTTTTATTTTAAAAAATTTTTTAAAATTATTTAAAAAAATAAATAGTAATTATTTTATTCAGGATACTTTTTTTTATTTAGTATAATAATTTATTATTTCTTTTAAAAAAAATATATTATGTTTTTTTAATGTTATAAATTTTTCTTTATTTTTTTATAGTAAAAACCTTTTTAAAAAGTATATCTGTTTATATAATTTATAATTATTTAATTTTCTTGGTAAGGATTTTTATATCCTAATTTTTTCATAATATTTTTCTCTAGATTCTCCATTTTTTTTTGTTTTTTTATGGTATTATGTGTATAATTTATTAAATGTAAACCAGCATGTATTACAATATGAGCCCAATGTTCTTCGAGATTTTTTTTGAATTGATGTGCTTCTTTTTTAAGATATTGACTGCATATTACTATATCGCCTAAATATATTTTTCTATAATTTTTTTTAAGCGATATATTATTCATAGGAAAGGATAATACATTTGTTGCTATGTTTTTATTTCGATACGTATTGTTTAGTTCTTTTATTTCTTTAGTGGTAACTATACGAATAGTTAATTCTACATTTTTTTTATAAAAAATAAAATATAACCATTTGATAAAATCTTTTTTTTCTGGCATTCCATTTTTTTTTTTGATACAATATTGAATATTTATATGCATAATTGAAAAAATATTTTTTTTTAATTAAATTTTTTAAAAAATGTGATTGGGTTATTGATATTTTCACAATGTTTTAAAAGTTTAAATTTTATAAAATTATTTCTCCTTTCAAAAAAGAATGATAATTAATACTTGTGATTTTAACATTTACTAAATGTCCCACTAATTCTTTCTTTCCATATATACAGACTATTTTATTATTTTTTGTTCTTCCGAATAATTCATTTTTATTGTATTGGGATTTTTTTTCAACTAAAACAGATTGAATTGTTCCAAACATTCTTCTTCGCCATTTATAAGCATGTTGATTAATTTTATTTTGTAATATTAATAGATTTTTTTTTTTTTCGTCTAAAGGGACATTATCAATTAATTTTGCCGCTCTTGTTCCAGGTCGAATAGAGTAGATAAAGCTATAACTAGAATCAAAATCAATTTTTTCAATAAATTTTAAAGTTTTATAAAAATCTTTTTTTGTTTCACCAGGAAAACCAATTATAAAATCTGAGCTAATACTAATATTAGGGCGTATATTACGTATTTTTTGAATTATTTCTTCGTATTCACTGGTTGTATACCCTCTTTTCATTAATTTTAAAATTTTATCTGAACCACATTGTACTGGTAAATGTAATGAATCCATTAATTTAGGAATAGTTTTATATGTATCAATGAGACTATCATTAAAATCTTTAGGGTGACTTGTAATATATCTAATTCGTTTAATTTTTGGAATTTCTGCAATTAAATGTAATAAATCTGAAAAATAACAGGCGGATTTATTCGTGGTTTTGTAATTATAAGAATTAACATTTTGACCTAATAAAATTATTTCGCGTGTGCCAATTGTAGATAATTTTTTTATTTCATTAAGAATATCAAAAGATGACCTGCTTTCTTCTTTTCCTCTTGTATAAGGAACAATACAAAAAGAACAAAATTTATTACACCCTTCAATTATTGTAACAAATGAGGAAATTTTTTTTACAGTATTATTTATAGGATTAAAATAATTAAATTTTTTTAATGGTTTTCCATCAATATCAATTATACATTGAGAATCTTTTGATATCATTTCGATTAATTTTGGTAATTTATGAATAGTTTTCGGACCGAATATAATATCAATAAAATTTGCTCGTTTATATATTTTTTTTCCTTCTTGTACAGCAACACATCCTCCAACTGCGATAATAATATCTGGATTTTTTTCTTTTATTTTCCTCCATCTGCCTAATTGATGAAATAATTTTTCCTGCGCTTTTTCTCTGATTGAACAAGTATTTAAAATCAGAATATCTGATAATTCTGGTTTTTTTGTAAAAACGTATTTTTTTTCTTTTTTAAATATGCTCACAATGATATCAGAATCATGTTCATTCATCTGACAACCCCATGTTTTTATATAAATATTCTTTTTATTTTTTTTAATTTTCATAGTTTTGAATTTATTTCATAAAATATAATTTATAATGTTTTTTTATTTGTTTTATATGTATGTAATAATATAGTGTATTGTAAAATAAATATAATGATTTTAAAATAAATATTTTTATTAATATAAAAATTACTTATTAAAATGTTAATAAATATTTTTTTATTATGGAATAGAATAATAGTTAATTTAATATTTCTAATTTTAATAATTCTTTCATAGATTGTCTTTTTCTAATTTCATAAAAATTGTTATTTTTATATAAAATTTCAGGAATTAATGGTCGGCTGTTATAATTAGATGACATTGATGCTCCATATGCTCCAGTGTCATGAATAACTATATAATCTTCTGGAAAAATGATAGGTAATTTTCTCTTTAATAAAGAGCCATTTTTTTTAATTGTAAATACATCACCTGATTCGCATAATGGTCCAGAAATAATATATTCCATAGTTTTTTCTAAAAACATCGGTCTACTATCTTTATAGATTACAGAGATTTTATGATAACTACCATATAACATTGGTCTCATTAGATCATTGAATCCAGCGTCTAAAATAATAAAATGATTATTTCCAACTTTTTTTACTGAACATACTTGTGCAATCAATACTCCGGATTGAGCTACTAAAAAACGGCCTGGTTCAATTTCTAATTTTATAGGACAGGATAACTTTGATGCAATTATATTTCTTGTAGTATTCCAAATATTAAAATATTTTTTGATATTTACTTCTCTTTCTTTTTTATGATATGGTATATTTAAACCACCGCCAGCAGATATAAATTGTATATTTTGTTTTATTTTTAATGTACTATGAATCATAGTATTGCACATTTTTTCTATATTTGATTCATTAATTCCGGAACCAATATGCATATGTATACCAATTAACAACAAATGATAACGTTTAATTTCTGAGATAGCTTGTTCAATATCCCAAATACCATGCTTACTATTTTCTCCTCCGGTATTTGTTTTTATATGATGGCCATCTCCAAATTTTGGGTTAATTCTTAACCAGACATGATGTCCTGGAGATGCCTTACCTAATATTTTTACCATATCTAACGATCCAATATTCACAGGAATATTATATTGAATAATTTTTTTCAGAGTGTTTCTTTCTAAAATATCAGAAGTATAAACGAGATCATTATTTTTAGCGGTGAATCCTGCTAAAATAGCCCGTTGGATTTCACCTAATGAAACAGCATCTACAGTAACGCCGCATGATTTAATAAATTTTAAAATATTTATGTTAGAGCAGGATTTTTGGGCAAATCGAATAACATCAAATTGTTTTAATTTTTTAATTTGATTTTTAATAATTTGAGCATTATATAGCCATAACGGTGTATTATATTTTTGAGTTAAATAGATAATATTTTTCTGTTGTAACATATCTCTTTTTATTTTTTTTATTTTTGACATTTTTTTTCCTTTATCTTACAATAATTTTTTTTAGTATTTATAAAGATTTTTTTTAGATTTCGATAGGACGTAATGTTGGAAATAAAATCACATCACGAATATTTTTTTGATTAGTAAAAATCATAATTAAGCGGTCAATTCCAATTCCTAAACCAGCTGTAGGTGGTAAACCATGTTCCAATGCTGTGATATATTCTTTATCATATTGATAATGTATATTTTTTTTCTTTCTTTTATTTTTTTTGATTATTTGTTTTTTAAATCTTTTTTTTTGTTCTTCAGCATCGTTTAATTCAGAAAAACCATTAGCTATTTCATAACCGGCTAAAAAGAATTCAAATCTTTCTGTAAAAGATTTATTTTTAGAACAAGATTTCGCTAAAGGAGATACTTCAATAGGATAGCTTGTAATAAATGTCGGTTTTATAATTTTTTTTTCTGTAGTTTTTTCAAAAATAATATTTATTGCTTCTCCTAAAGAAATATCAGATGGTATTAATAATTTTAATTCTTTCATAATTTTTTTAGCTTTTTTTAAATTTTTTAAATCAGATTTTTGAATATTTGAATTGTAATGTAATATAGCATTAATCATAGTTATTTTTTTAATTTTTTTTTTAAAATCAATAGTATAATTATCATAATATATTGTGGATGTATTGCATATTTTTTTTGTAATATATTTTAAAAGTTTTATTAGAAATATCATCATATCTTTATAATTACTATATGCCATATATATTTCCATCATGGTAAATTCTGGATTATGACGTGTTGAAACTCCTTCGTTTCGAAAGTTTCTATTAATTTCAAATATTTTATTAAAACCACCAATAATTAATCTTTTTAAATATAATTCAGGAGCTACTCGTAAATACATTTTTGAGTTAAAGGTATTATGATAAGTAATAAATGGTTTTGCGTTAGCTCCTCCAGGAATACTATGCATCATGGGCGTTTCTACTTCTAAAAAATTTTTTTTTTCCATAAATATACGAATCACTGATAAGATTCGAGATCTTTTTTTAAATATTTTTTTAATATTATTATTCGACATTAGATCAAGATATCTTTTTCTATACTTGAGTTCTTGATCTTGTAAACCATGATATTTATCAGGTAATGGATGTAAACTTTTTGTAAGTAATTCTATTTTATGACAGTTGACTGATAATTCTTTTGTATTAGTTTTGAAAATTATACCAATAATACTTATAATATCACCTAAATCTAATTCAAGAATATAATCTTTATAAAAGTTTTTTTGAAAATTATTACTCTTAATATATATTTGAATTTCGTAATCACAATCTTGTATTATAAAAAAAGATGCTTTTCCCATAACCCTTTTTTTTATTATACGACCTGCAATTTTTATATTAATATTAATATTTTTCAGTTCTTGTTTGGTATGTTTTTTATATAATGATAATATATTTTTTACTGTATTATTACAATGAAATGAATTTGGAAAATTAAAACCAGTATTACATAATTTTTTTAATTTTATTTTTCTGTTCTCTTTTTCTATAAAGATTTTTTTTTTTTTATTTAAATAAATTTTTTTTATATTAGACATAATATTAATTTTTTATAACCCCAATTTTAAACTTTTTTCAATAAATTGACTTAAATGACCATCTAGTATTAATTGTGTATCATACATTTCTATCCCTGTTCTTAAATCTTTAACAAGAGAATTATCTAATATATATGAACGAATTTGATTTCCCCAACCAATATCTAATTTGTTTTTGTTCTTTATTTTTTTCTTTAAGTTTATTCTTTGTTCTTCTAATATATGAATTTTAGATATTAATTGTTTTAATGCGAGATCTTTGTTTTTATGTTGTGAACGACTACTTTGACATTGAGTAGATATTCCGGTAGGAACATGAGTAATTCTTACTGCCGATTCAGTGCAATTCACATGTTGCCCTCCAGCACCAGATGCTCTATATACATCAATTCGTAAATTAGATGAATTTAAAATAATTTTTTTATTTTCTTTTATTTCGGGATATACAAATATAGAACAAAATGATGTATGTCGTTTATTATTTGTATTAAAAGGACTTTTACGAACTAATCGATGAATTCCTGATTCTGTACGACACCATCCAAATGCATATTTCCCTTTTATTTTAACGGTAGCTGATTTAATACCATTATTATCACCAGGAGATTCTTCTGTAATATAAGAAGAAAAATTTTTTATTTCAGCCCATTTAAGATACATTCGTAGTAATTTTTTAGCCCAGTCTTGAGCTTCTATTCCTCCTGATCCGGGTTGGATATCGATATAACAATTATTAAAGTCATATTTTTGAGAAAATAATTGATATATTTCTAATTTTTTTATTTTTTTTTCTAATTTTTTAAATATAATTTTAATTTCAGATAAAATATTTACATCATAATTTTTTAATAAAATTTCCATCCATATTTTTAAATCTTGTATATTATTAATTAAATATTCTATCTTTTTTATTAATTTTTTTGTTTTTTTTTTTTCTTTTTTTAAAGTATAGATTTTTTTAATATTTTTCCATATTTCTGAAGATTTTAATTGATTATTAATAACTGTGATTTTTTTTTTTTTACTTTTATATTCAAAGAATCCTCTTTAAATATTGAATTCTATTATTAAAATCTATTATTTTTTTTTTGATATTTGAAATTTCTAACATGATATTTCTCGAATATATTAATATATTTTTTTTTGATTTTTAAAGTATAAAAATATTATTAATGGACTTTTATTTATTAATTTTTTTTTAATAATATTGTTATGTGAATTTTATATGGTATATAATTTACTTTGATGAAATTTTTTATAATTTTTATTTATATATATAATAAAATTGATTTTTAATAATATTATAGGATAATTTTTTATGACAGTATTAAATACATATCATAATACAGTATTTTTAAATAAACAACTCCCAGCGACTATTATGCAGTTAAAGAATTGGTGTATTATAAATGTTATAGGGATGGATAGTATCAAATATTTAAATCAGCAATTTACATTGGATATTAATACTGTTCATAAGACAAGATATCAATTTGGTGCTCACTGTAATTATAATGGTAAGGTGTGGTGTCCTTTTTTAATTTTTAAATATAATAATATTTATGCATATCTTATACGAACTGAAATTGCATTAAAACAAATGAAAGAATTAAAAAAATATTCTGTTTTTTCTGATATTAATATTTTTGTAAATAAAAATTGGAAAATTTTTGGTGTAGCTGGTTTTGGTATTCTGAACATATTAACAAAATATTTTACCGAGTTACCAAATAGTAATCATAATATTATGTATTATAAAAAAATCATTGTTTTGCGATTAAGCTTTCCAAGTGAAAGATTTTTAATAATTTGTAAAAATAAATATTCTTATGACTTTATAAAAAAAATTGCAATAAATATGTTTATTAGTACGGATTTACAATGGAAATCTTTAGATATTGAATCTAATTTTCCAATCATTAATAATATTACGATAGGTAGGTTTTTACCGCAATCCCTAAATTTAAAATATTGGAATGCCCTTTGTTTTAATAAAGGCTGTTATTATGGTCAAGAAATATTATATCGGTATGAAAAACAAAAAATAAATAAATTTAAAATGAAGGTTTTAATTGGTGAATCAAAGGTTTTTCCAATTATTGGATCATGGATAGAATATCATGAAAATATTGAAAATATATGCAACGCTGGTATAATTCTAGAAGTTGTACAACTTTTAAAGAATAAAATATTATTACAGGTTTGCATGAAAAAAATATTTTGTAAGGAAAAAAAGAGCTTTTATATTTCTGGAAAATATAGTAGTAAATTTGTTTTTTTTTCATAAATATTTTTAATGCCTCTTTTTACAAGGCATTTATCTTTTTTAGTATTTATTGAATTTTTTTAAAAAATATGTTATTAATTTAATAATATTTTCATTTCTTTTTTTATTTTATAACGTCAATTTACAGGTATAGATATTAGAGAATTTTCATCTTAAATTTTTGAGATATTTAAATATTATATTTTTTTTTTTTAATTTTTATTATATACATAATAGTTGATATAATTTGTAAATTATTTTAATCAAATTATTTTTCTTCGTAGATTTTTTTTTCTTTCACTTTCTGTTAAATAGATCTTTCTAAAACGTATTGCATTTGGTGTAATTTCTATTAATTCATCATCATTAACAAAGTTTAATGCATATTCTAATGTTATATTAACAGGTGGTATTAAATTAATTGCTTCATCTGTTCCGGAGGCTCTCATATTTGTTAATTTTTTTCCTGTTAAACAGTTGACTGTTAAATCATTAGTACGATTATGAATACCGATTATTTGTCCTTCATATACTTTTTCAGCATGTTTAACAAAAATTTTTCCTCTATTTTGTAAATTATATAAAGCAAAGGAAACGGCAATTCCAGTACCATTAGAGATAAGAACGCCGTTTTTTCGTTGTCCAATTGTATAATTTTGCATGGGTCCATAATGATCAATAGAGGAAAAAAATGTACCACTGCCAGAAGTAATATTCATAAAATCAGTACGAAAACCTATTAGCGATCGACTAGATAAAATACATTCAATTTGAACTCTATCTTTTTCATTACTTATGATATTTTTGATATTACCGCGTAATTCTCCGATTTTTTTAATAACAGTGCCTTGGTGTTTACGCATAACATCTAAATAAACTAACTCAAAAGGTTCAGTTTTTTGATTATTTTCATATTTTAAGATAACCTTGGGCCGTGAAACTTCTATTTCAAAGTTTTCTCTACGTAATTGTTCTAATAAAATAGATAAATGTAATTCACCTCTTCCAGATACAGAAAAAATATTTGAGTCTTTTGTTTCTTTTACTTCTAAAGATACATTATGTATTACTTCTTTTTTTAATCTTTGCAAAATTTGACGAGAGGTTACATATTTTCCTTCTTTACCACAAAATGGTGATTTGTTCACGCAAAAAAACATATTTACTGTAGGGGAGTCAATTTTTAGTGCTGGTAATGGATTTAAGTGTAATGGATCACAAATTGTATCTGATATTTTAATATCATTTAAACCTGTTATAGCTATGATATCGCCAGCAATGGCTTTTTTTATTTCAATTTTTTTTAGACCATAAAATTTTAATATTTTATTGATTTTTCCGGTATATATTTTTTTTTCTTTTCGTAAAATAGATACAGTTTGATTAATTTTTAATATTCCTTGAGTAATTTTTCCAATACCAATTGTACCAAAATAATTATTCCAATCCAATTGAGAAATTTGCATTTGAAGATTTTTTGAATGGTATTTTTGGGGTTCCGGTGTATATTTGATAATAGTTTGAAATAACGGCTCCATATTTTTTTCCATTTTATCTGGATCGAAACCTGATATTCCAAGAAGAGCTGAAGTATATATTATAGGAAAATCTAATTGTTCATCGTTAGCATTGAGATTGACAAATAAATCAAATATTTGATTAATTACCCAGTCCGGTCGAATATTAGGTCGATCCATTTTATTTATTATGACAATAGGTTTAATTTGATATGAAAATGCTTTTTTAGTCACATATCTTGTTTGAGGCATAGGCCCTTCAAAAGCATCGACTACTAATAATACAGAATCTACCATGGATAATATTCTTTCTACTTCTCCGCCAAAATCAGCATGCCCAGGTGTATCAATAATATTGATATGATATTTTTTCCATTCTATTGAGGTATTTTTAGCTGAAATTGTAATTCCTCTTTCTTTTTCTAGTTCATGAGAATCCATAATTCTGTCTATTTTTTCTTCATGCTTCTTAAAGGTTCCAGATTGTTGTAATAATTGATCTAGTAATGTGGTTTTTCCGTGATCTACATGAGCTATAATTGCAATATTTCGTAACATTTGATTCATATTACTCCCGAATATAGTATAAGTAATAGTATTTTTTATAAATTTTTTAAAAATTTTATAATTTTTTATAGAAAAAATATTTTTTAAATTTTTTATAGTTTTATCTTTTTAAATATTATAAAATATTTGTTAAAAAATATCATTTTTTTTTAATATTTTGTTAAAATAATAATAGGTGTAAAAATTTTGAAAAAATTAATATTTAGTAAAACTACTTTTTTAAAAAGTGGTCTTGATCCTCATGATTGGTTAACGTGTGTTAAAATGGAGGTGGCATTGTTAGGATATTCTAATGTTGGAAAATCTAGTGTTATTAATGTATTAACCAATCAAAAAAAATTAGCGCATATTAGTAAGTCGCCTGGTCGAACAAGATTAATAAATTTTTTTGAAATTGTCCCGGATTTTAGAATTATTGATCTTCCCGGTTATGGATACTCCAAGATAAGCAATCAATATAAATATATAATAAATAAGAATATTATGAAATTTCTTCAACATAGACCGTGTTTGAAAGGAATTATTTTACTTTCTGATATTCGTTTTCCTTTGAAAAATCTTGATTTATATATTTTAAATCTTATTAATCAACGTTTTTTACCTATAATACTATTATTAACTAAGTCTGATAAAAGTTCTAGACGATTTAATATTTTACAATATCGTTATGTATATAAAGAATTAAAAAAATTAAAAATCAAGGCGGATATCATTATTTTTTCATCTATTAAAAAAATAGGAGTTTCAACTTTACAAAAAAAATTATCTTTATGGTGGAATTTTTATAAAAATTAATAATTAATTTTATATAATATTACCCCAATTTTTTCCTGTTTTAATTGATACTTTGAGTGGAACTCTTAATTTAACACAGTTTTCCATTAAATATTTAATTTTATGACTGATTGAATTTTTTTTTTCTTCTTGAATTTCAAAGATTAATTCGTCATGTATTTGCATAATTAATTTTGCGTCTATTTTTTTATTTTTTAGAAATAAATCAATATTAATCATAGATTTTTTTATTATATCAGAAGCAGTGCTTTGTATGATAGCATTAATACAAAATCTTTTTGCAGAGTTTTTTAATATTTTATTTGTTGAATTAATATTCGGAATATATATTTTTCTTGAAAATAATGTTTTTATATATTCTTTTTTTTCTGTATTTTTGTGAGTTTGATCAATATATTTTTTTATATCAACATATTTATTAAAATATTTTTTTATATATTCTCGAGCTGTAGAGAGGCTGACATTTAATTGTCTAGAGAGACCAAAAGCGCTAATACCATAAATAATAGAAAAATTTACTTTTTTTCCTATTTCTCGATGTATTTTATCAATTTTATTGATTTCTTGATTTTGAAAAATATTGGATGCAGTAGCAGAGTGTAAATCAATATTGTTAAATAGTTCCGTGATCAATTTTTTGTCTTTAGAATAATGAGCTAAAATGCGTAATTCTATTTGTGAATAATCTGCTGTTAATAAAATCCATTTATTTTTTGCTATGAATGCGGTTCTTATTTTTTTTCCTATTTTTGTTCTTATAGGTATATTTTGTAAATTTGGTTTACTGGAAGATAATCGTCCTGTAGATGTTAAATATTGATTATAAGTTGTATGTATTCGTCCAGTAAGAATGTTTATTTTTTTTGGTAATTTCAGTATGTAAGTGGTATTAATTTTATATAATGTTCGATATTTCAAAAGAACTTTTGGTAAGATATGGTAAGAAGATAGTCTTTTTAATACTTGTTCATCAGTAGAAAATTTTCCGTTTTTTGTTTTTTTAATTATAGGTAATTTATATTTATTAAATAAAATTTCTTGTATTTTAACTGTAGAATTAATATTAAATTTTTTACCAACTATGCAGTATATATTTTTTTTTAATTGAGTAATTATTTTAGCTATTTTTTTTTTTTGTTTTTTTAGTCTTTTTTTTTTATAAGAATTCCATGGTTTTCCATGGCAGCTAGTATACTGACTAAAGGCATATCTATCGATTCAAAAAGTATTCTCTGTGTATCTTCTTTTAAAAAATAATGCTGACTTTTTTTATAAATTTTGTAAGATAAATTCGCATTATTTATAATTTTATTGATGTCGTAGTATTCATCTTTCTCGTCATAATTTTGAATTAAATTTTTTAATTCTATATAAAATTTATCAATAGGATTAAATAAATAATATATAACAAGTGAATCAAATTTAATACCTTGAAGGGTAATATTATATTTTTTTAAAATATGGTAAATAAATTTCATATTTTTACCAATTTTTACATATTTATTATTTTCTAGTATTGGTTTTAAAATACATAATATGATTTTAATATTGAAAAAAGGTTTTTTATTTCTAGTAGATTGAAGAGAATTTGTACAATACCAATGTTTATTAAATTTAGTAGAAAAAATTAATCCGCGTATTGAAATATTATCCGATTTTTTATTTTTTAAATGTAATGATATTACAAATGTATTTTTTTTTAACATGAGACATAATTTTTTTAATTGGATTACATTATCAATGATTTTATACATAGATTTTCATCTTTTTTTTTTAGAATTATTTATTTTTTTATACCAATTTATAATTATAAAGTTGTTATTAGATATTTCTTTTAGATATTGATTGAGTTGATAATATTTAAATTCTTTAATTAACATTTTTGGGTTTGGTTTTTTTAACATTAAATCTAATTTTTTATAGTTGAAATTCAAATCTTTTTTAATCTTAGTTAATTGATAGGATAAGAATGCATTTTTTTTACCGATTTTTAAATATTCTATTTTTTTTGTAATGCCTCGGATAGGTAATTTTTTTATTTCTTTTATGTTTTTATAAATTTTTTTTATGGAATGAAAATATTTTATTAAAATTATTGCTGTTTTTTTTCCAATACCAGAAACGCCAGGAATATTATCTGACGGATCACCTACTAAACTTAAAAAATCCGCTATTGATTTGGGATTGACTCCATATATTTTTTGAACATCTTTTTTTTTTAAAAGTTTTTTATTAATATTTCCCGGATTAATGGAAATATTTTTGTTAATTAATTGAGTCATATCTTTATCGGCGCTATAAATAATACTATGAAAATTTTTTTTTTGAAAAAATTGACTTAAAGTTCCTATAATATCATCGGCTTCTATGTTCTTTCTAGAAACAATTGGAATCCCCATATATTTAATAATTTTTTTTAATGGTTTTATTTGAGAATATAAATTTTTTGGGGCGGATAATCGATTTGATTTATATTTTTTATATAACTGATGACGAAATGTTTTAGTAGATGTATCAAAAATAAATATAATGGTTTCTGGCAAAAATTTCATAATTATAGATTTTATGAGTTTTATAATACCATACAAAATAGAAGTAGATTCTCCAAATTTATTTTTTAATTGAGGATATGCAAAATATATTTTGTACATACAAAAATGACCATCCATAAGTATTATTTTTTTTTTTTCATATATAGATTTCTTTTTTATTAGTAAATTTTATGAGTATCTATTTAAAATTTTAATTAATATATTTCGGGGTTTATAAAACCCCTTTTTTATTATTGGTATCTTTTTAAAAAAAAAGATAAAGCTGGATTATTATAAAATGGAATATTTTTATTGGTTAGGGATTCTTCAATTCTAATTAAGCGATTATATTTTGCTGTTCGATCAGTTCTACACATGGATCCTGTTTTAATTTGATTAGATGAGGTTCCAACAGCTAAATCAGCAATACAAGTATCTTCTGTTTCACCGGATCGGTGTGATATAATTGTGTTATATTTATTTTTTTTAGCAATTTTAATAGCAGATAAGGTTTCTGTAAGTGTACCGATTTGATTTAATTTAATTAATATTGCATTAGCAACTTTTTTTTCGATTCCTAATTTTAATAATTTAGTATTTGTTACAAACAAGTCATCGCCAACTAATTGAATTTTCTGTCCTAAACGATTTGTTTGGTTTAAAAATCCATCCCAATCATTTTCATCTTGTCCGTCTTCTATAGATGTTATAGGATATTTTTTACATAATATTTCTAAATAATCAGTAAATTCTGATGAATCAAATTTTTTATTTTCATGAAATAATTGATATTTTTTTGTTTTTTTATTGTATAATTCTGATGCTGCGCAATCAAGTGCAATTGTTACTTCTTCTCCTAATTTGTAATTTGATTTTTCGATAGCTAAACAAATCATGGATAAAGCGTCTTCGTTAGATTTTAAATTAGGTGCATAACCGCCTTCATCCCCAACACAGGTAGAAAAACCTTTATCTTTTAAAATATTACCTAAGATATGAAAAATTTCTGATCCCATACGAATGGCTTGTTTAATATTTTGAGCACCTATTGGTTGAATCATAAATTCTTGTAGATCTATGTTATTATTAGCGTGTACTCCGCCATTTATAACGTTAATCATTGGTAATGGCATGGTTAGTTCATTTTTTTGATTATTGATCTTTTTAATATATAGATAAAATGGAATATTTTGTTCAGATGCTGTAGCTTTTGCTATGGCTAATGATACTGATAATATTGCATTGGCTCCAAATTTTGATTTATTATTTGTTCCGTCTAATTTAATCATTAATTCATCAATTTCCTTTTGATTTTCTGAGTTTATATTTTCTATTAATAAATTAGCGATTTCATTATTAACATAAGAAATAGCTTTTTGAACTCCTTTCCCAAAATAGCGTTTTTTATCTTTATCTCTTAATTCTAACGCTTCTTTGGATCCCGTAGAAGCACCAGAAGGTGATGAAGCACGCCCTGTATATCCACTATACAAATAAACTTCTGTTTCAATAGTTGGAAATCCTCTAGAGTCTAATATTTCTCTAGCTTTTACATTTTTTATTTTTGACATAATTTTCCTTATTGTATTAATTTTTATTAAGGGAATAGTTTATTTATATTTTTTTAAATAAGATAGATGATATATTTATATTATATATAATATAATTTAATTTTAGTATATTATTAAATAAATATCAATTATTAAAAAATTTTCTTTTTTTTTCAATATGCATGAATTTTCTTCATATAAATTTTATATTTTTTTATATTTATTTTTTAAAGATACAATTTGGTTAAATATTATTTGATTTTGAAATTCTTTATCTTTTTTATCTTGAAAAAAATATCCAATTCTTTCAAATTGATATGCATGTTTAATTTTTTCTGATTTAACTATACTTTCTACAAAACCATATTTTATTAAACAGGATTTTAAATTAATTTCTTCTATTATATCTTTATTTTTTTCCGGGTTTTTAGATAAAAATAAATTATTAAATATTTTAAAAATTGCTGGCTCAGAATTCTTTTTAGATAACCAATGAATTATTCCGTTAATTTTTTCTTTTTGGTTTTTTTTTCCTAAAGTATTAGGATAATATTTACATAAAATACATTTTATGTTGTTATTTTTATTTATAATAATTTGATAAGCTTTTATAATATATGAATAACGTAATCGTACTTTTTCTCCTAAAATTAACCCCTGAAAGTTATCAACTTTATATTTAGAAAAATCATTTTTTTCAATATATAATTCATTGGAAAAAATTATTTTTCTTCTGCCTAATTCAGGATTTTTTGGATGATTTAGAACATGAATTTTTTTTATTTTTTTATTAGAAAAATTAGTAATAATAATTTTTATTGGATTAATTATTGCCATACGTCTAAATGATGTATAGTCTAAATCTTTTTTGATACAAGATTCTAATAACGACAATTGAATTGTGTTCTGTTGTTTTGTAATACCAATTTTTTCACAAAATATTCGTATTGAGTTAGGAGTATATCCGCGATTTCTTAATCCAGATAATGTATATAATCTAGGATCATTCCATCCCTTTACAATATTTAAATTAATTAATTTTTGTAATTTTCTTTTAGATAAAACTGTATGTTCTAAATTTAATTTTGAAAATTCATATTGTTGTGGTGGATTAGTGGTAAAATTTAGTTTTTTTAAAATCCATTTATATAATTGTCTATTATCTTGAAATTCTAAGGTACAAAAAGAATGGGTAATACCTTCTAATGCATCTGCAATACAATGTGTAAAATCATACATAGGATAAATTACCCAATCATAATTGGTTTGGTGGTGTTTTTTAAAAATAATACGATAAAGAACAGGGTCTCTCATAATAATATTTGCAGCAGACATATTAATTTTTGCTCTTAAACACATAGATCCTTCTTGTACTAATCCTGATTTCATTTTTTGAAAAAGAAATAAATTTTCATCTATTGTTTGATTTCGAAATGGACTATTTTTTCCAGGATTTTTTAAAGAGCCTCGATATAACCTCATCTCTTCTTGAGTTAATTGTTCTACATAAGCAAGGTTTTTTTTAATTAATGTGATAGCATATTGATATAAAATATGAAAATAATCGGATGAATATTTGACGTTAGCATTCCATTTAAAACCTAACCATTTAATATCTTCCTGTATAGATTGTACGAATTCTATACTTTCCTTAATTGGATTAGTATCATCTAACCGTAAATAACAATTACCTCCGTATTCTTTTGCGATATTAAAATTTAATACAATGGATTTAGCATGTCCAATATGTAAATAACCATTAGGTTCAGGTGGAAATCGTGTACATATTTTTCGATCTGGATATTTTGATATTGACTGTTTCAATAATTCTTTAATAAAACCATCTGGTATTTTTGTAAACATATTTGTTGCCTTTCATATTTTTTTAGTTGATTATTCTAATAATATAATAGTTACTTATATCATGATAATAATTTACTGAATACTATAAAATATAATTCAAAAACTTTATAAAAGTATTCTTCTTCTTAAAAAGAATAATTTTTGTGATAAAATTGATTATTTCTACAAATTCTTGTTGTAAATTAATAAAATTTATGTAATATTATTATACGAAATAAGCAGTAAAAATATTGGCTACGTAGCTCAGTTGGTTAGAGCGCAGCACTCATAACGCTGAGGTCACGGGTTCAAATCTCGTCGTAGCCATAAAAATATATATAATCAGAATTAAATTAAGCGGAAATGGCGAAAATGGTAGACGCACCAGATTTAGGTTCTGGCATCGTAAGGTTTGCGAGTTCAAATCTCGCTTTCCGCATAATATTATTTACTAAGTTAAATATGCTTATGTAATAATTAAACTATTATTTTTGGGGTATAGCCAAGAGGTTAAGGCACCGGTTTTTGATACCGGCATCCCTGGTTCGAATCCAGGTACCCCAGATTTTTTTTTGTTGATTTTGTATCCAACCCTTCTCTTTATTTTAAAAAGTATTTTTCTGAAAGATTTTAAAAATATTTTTTTATATTTACGTCTTCTATTTTTTTAGGATATTTTTTTTCAGTTTAAAAAACTAATACCTCCGAAAAAAAATGTAAAGATATATTACATAATATAACTTTTTTACAAATATTTTTTAATTTTTTTAGTTATATTTCATATATCATAGTTATATTTTTTATGAATCCTAGTTAGATTATTTTTTTTTATTAGTTTTTAAAAGGCATTAATATGAAATTATAAAAATATTTAGGAGTATGAATGATAGATATTTTAAAAAAAAAAGTAGCTTTATCTGCTCTCAAGTATATTTCTAGAAACTCAATCATCGGTATTGGTTCCGGTTCTACTATGAAATATTTTATTAAGGCGCTGTCATCTATTAGATCTTTGATTATAGGTGCGGTAGCCAGTTCTATTCAGTCGTATAATTATTTACG
The DNA here is from genome assembly GCF_900128735.1 of Buchnera aphidicola (Cinara confinis). Classification (GTDB taxonomy): domain Bacteria; phylum Pseudomonadota; class Gammaproteobacteria; order Enterobacterales; family Enterobacteriaceae; genus Buchnera_F; species Buchnera_F aphidicola_L. The sequence continues at coordinate 319,568 of NZ_LT667503.1, read as the reverse complement.
TAAATTAAATATACCAATCATTGAATTAAATAACCTAAATTCAGTAATTGATATATATATTGATAGCGCGGATGAAGTGAATAACAATCTAGAAATGATTAAAGGTGGAGGAGGTGCATTAACTCGTGAAAAAATTATTTCATCAGCTTCAAAAAAGTTTTTATGTATTATTGATGAATCAAAATATGTTAAGATTTTAGGTATTTCTTTTCCTTTACCTATTGAAGTTATTCCTATGGCTTTAAAATTTGTTTCTCAAGAATTAAGAAAATTAGGAGGTATACCAAAATTTCGAAGAAATTTTGTTACCGATAATGGAAATTTTATTATTGATGTTTTTAATTTACAAATATATCAACCGGTTTTTTTAGAAAAATATATTAATAACATACCTGGAGTAGTATGTGTTGGTTTATTTGCTATACGTAAAGCAAATACACTATTAATTAGTGATATTAATGGAGTTAGAAAAATTATATAAAAATATAAAAAATATTATAAATTAATAAAATAGATTTATAGGAAAAAAAATGACAATTAAAACTATAGATGTCGAAATATTGGGTCGTATTATAAAAGTGAATTGTCCAAAAAATTATTCATCTGAATTATTATCTTCCGTGAATAATTTTAATGATCGCTTACAGGAATTAAAAGAAAAAACAGGAGTTTCCAATATAGAAAAACTTGTTATTATTGCAGCTTTAAACATTTGTTATGAATTACAATTAGAAAAAAAAAATAATTTGCAATATATCACTAAAATAGAAAAAAAAATTTCTATTTTAAATGTTATTTTAAATGATATTATTGAATAATCCTTTTTATACCTTTTACATATAATACTATGTTATATATCTCCTAATAATATTTGTACGCTTGTAATGGCTGTAATAGCTGCTGTTTCAGTACGTAATATTCTAGGACCTAAAGATATAGATAAAAAACTCTTCTTATTCATATATTCCATTTCATTTTTTGAAAATCCTTTTTCCGGTCCGACTATTAAATATATATTTTTTAAATTTTTATTTTGAATTTGATTAATTTTATTATTAGCCTTTCTATGAAAATAAATTTTAACTGCTTTAGAAGGAACAGTTTTATTCCATTCGTTTAGTTTTTTTGGTTGGTATAATTTTGGAATAATATTTCTTTTTGATTGTGCACATGCAGAAATAATTATATTATTCCAGTATTTTATTTTTTTTTTTAAACAATATTTGACGGGTTGATCAGAGATAATGGGTGTAATAGTGCTAACCCCTAGTTCCACAGATTTTTCAATCGTAAAATTCATTTTTTCTTTTTTAGAAATTATTTGTATGAGGTGTATACGGATGGGTGATTCGTTATTTTCTTTTTTTTTTTTATGATGTGAATTTTTATTTTATTTTTTTGAACATTAATGATTTTAGAATAATAAATATAATTAGTATTATTAAAGATTGTAATCATATCTCCCATTTTCATACGTAATACATTAATAATATAATGTTTTATTTTTTTTTCTAAAAGTATTATATTATTAATTTTTAAAAAGTCATTGTAATAAATGCGTGGAAAATTTATTGGATTCTTTTTTTCTTTCATCTTATTAACTATTTTATAATTTTTTTTAATAGATTTATTTTTACTATATGAGTTTAGTTGTAAAAAAATTTTAAAAGAGTGTGATTGTTTGCATCCGGAAGGATTTGAACCTCCGACCTCTCGGTTCGTAGCCGAGTGCTCTATCCAACTGAGCTACGGATGCATATTTGAGCTTTTTAAAGTGATCTCTTTTTTAAAAAATAATTTATTTTTTATAATTCGGTGAGAGAGGGATTTGAACCCTCGATGCATGTTGATACATACTCCCTTAGCAGGGGAGCGCCTTAAACCACTCGGCCATCTCACCTAAAAATGACTTATTTTATGATTTTTTTTTAATATTTTTTTTCTTTGATTTTTTATTTCTTGACTGTACACTATATTACTTTGTTTACTGTATAAGTCAAATATTTTTTTATTTTTATATAGCATAAAGTTTACTTATTATATTTAATAAGTATAGGTTTTTTTAAATTAAATAAAATTATAAAAGATATTTTTCTTACTGCATTCTTAAGAGAATCAAATGCAGTAAATTTTTTATATTGACTTATATAGAAACATTATTTTTTTCAGCTTGAATACGTTTATAAATTTCTTCACGATGAACAGATATTTTTTTTGGTGCATTGATTCCAATACGAACTTGATTTCCTTTTATTCCTAATACTGTTACAGTTATTTCATCGCCGATAATTAATGTTTCGCCAATTCGACGAGTTAAAATAAGCATTTATTCTTCCCTTTTTTATAAATTAAATAATTTTGATTTTTTTATATTATTTAGATTTAAAATCATTAAATTTATTCTTAACATACATATTAATTATTATTTTTATAAAATAAAATTTTTATATTTTTTTTTTATTTTTTTTATAATTTTTTAGATAATTTTTGTATAATCCATAATTTTGTTTTTTCTAAATTTGATATAATATTTTTTTTGTTTTTTATTTTCCCTTTTGCTACTATTGAATTTCCTCCGCCGATTCCTTTCATATTTATAAACATATTATTCATTATTTCTATAGCTTTTATTTTTTTTTTTATATTTTTTGTTATGCTAATATGGAAAATAATACTTGAATTATAATTGTTAATTAATATAATAATAGCTGATTTTAATTTTTGATTAATTATTTCTACAAGAGTATGTAATATATTTTTATAATTATAAGATATAATATATGTAATAAAATATATATTATTTAATAAGTAAGCGTTTTTTAATATTTTTTTAGTAAGTTTTATTATTTCATTTTTTTTAAAAATTTTATTTTCTTTTTTTAATTTATGAATAGAATTAAGAATTTTTTTTATTTTTTCATGAGTATTACTATTATCAGTATTTAAAAGATTCTGTATTTCTTTTTCTTTTTCTTCTTTTTTTTGTATGTATTGTACTGCTTTTTTTCCAGTGATAGCTATTATTCTTTTAATTGCATAGCCAGTATTATTGACATTTAAAATTTTAAAATATCCTATGTTTCCAGTATATAAATGATGTGTTCCTCCGCATAATTCTAAAGAAAAATTGTCAATTTGAATCATACGTACAGTATTTTTATATTTTTTAGTAAATTGAGCGACCGCTTGATATTTTTTTGCTTTTTTTATAGAACTGATGATAGATGTGATGGGAAGATTTTCTTGAATTTTTTTATTAATTAATAATTCAAGAGCATAAATATCTTTTTTTTTAATTTTATTATTATATGAAAAATCAAATCTTAAATATTTTTCATTAATGAAAGATCCTTTTTGTTGAATATTTTTACCTAGTGTTTTTTTTAATGCAGCATGTAATAAATGTGTCGCTGTATGGTTGGACTGAATTGAAATTCTTTTTTTTAAATCAATTTTAGATATTACAGTATTATTGATATAAAGTTTTCCATGTTTTACGTTACCGATATGTCCTATATAATTTCCATATTTTATTGTTTTTTCAACAGAAAATATAGCTGATGCAGTGGTAATTTTTCCTGAATCACTAACTTGTCCTCCTGATTCACTATAAAATGGGGTAATGTCTAAAACTATTATACATTGATCTTCTTTTGATACTGCTGTAGTTGATTTATTATTATGAATTATTTGAATAATTTTTGATTTTATTTTACTTTTATTATAACCATGAAAAATAGATTTTTTAGTAATATACATAAGTTCTGGATGAATTTCATTCTTACTATTATTTTTTTTTTTGTTCTGTTTTTCTTTATTTTTTTTGATGATTTTTTTTAATTTAATCAGATCTATGTCAGTATTTTTTTTTTTACAAATATCTTGAGAAATTTCTATAGGTAAACCATAAGTTTCATATAAATAAAATATTTTTTTAGAACAAATATTTTTGTTTTTATTTTTTTCTATTTCTTTTAAAAGAAGATCCATGCTTTTTTTAAGTATTGAATAAAATTGTTTTTCTTCTCCATACAATATATTTATAATTTTAGAAATTTTTTCTGGAAATTTAAAAAAATTAGATAGTTCAGGCATAAATTTAATCAATAATTTTGGTAATTGATATAAAAACGGTTTTCGAATACCTAATAAATAACCATGACTTAATGCTCTACGTATAATTCTTCTGAGAACATAATTTCTACCTTCATTACCAGGGATAATATTTTCTGAAATTAAACATGAAGATGTTCGTAGGTGATCAGCAATAATACGAAGAGAAAATTGATTATGTTCTGAGTGTTTAAGAAGTAATTTTTTTTTTATTTTTTTTATTAATTCTTTAAATCCATTTATATTATAAATTGAATTAGATTTTTGTAATACAGCTGAAAGTCGTTCAATACCCAGACCGGTATCTACTGATGGAATTGGAAGTTTAATTAACGTATTTTTTTTTGTTTGGTTAAATTGCATGAATACAATATTCCAAATTTCAATAAAACGTTCTCCATTTTTTTTAATAGAACCTGGTAAATTACCAATGATCTCTTTTCCTTGATCATAAAAAATTTCTGTACATGGTCCGCATAATCCTGTTTCCCCCATTTTCCAAAAATTATCAGAGTTATATTGAACATTATTTTTATTATAAATAGGAATAAGATTTTTTTTATTGACGATTTCAGACCAAATATTACACGTTTCTAGATCTTGATAATAATATGTTATCCATAATTTTTTTTTTGAGATATTTAGCCATTTTTTAGATGTTAAAAATTCCCATGCATATAAGATAGCTTCTTTTTTAAAATAACTTCCAAAACTGAAATTTCCAAGCATTTCAAATAATGTTTGATGATAGTTTGTATAACCAACTTTTTTAAAATCGTTATGTTTTCCTCCTGTTCGGATACAGTATTGTGTACTAATTAGTGATTTTTGATTAGGTATAATTTTTCCTAAAAATATATCTTTAAATTGATTCATGCCTGCATTTGTAAATAATAAAGTCTCATCGTTTTCTGGTATTAAAGAACTGCTTTTGATAAGCATATGATCTTTTTTTTGAAAAAAATCTAAAAACATTTTTCTGATTTTATTCATCTTCATAGTTTTGAAAACCTTAATAAATATTTAATATTTTATATTAAATTATATATTTTTTTATCAAGATAATATATTTATATATTGTAAAATTTATTTTAAAAGTGCATTCTATTATATCGAATATATGTTTTTTGTATGTTAGTGTCATACAATTTTTTTTATTCATTTTTTTATAAGTTTTTTATTTTAACAAAAACGAATCTATATATGTCTAATATAAAAAAAATAACTTTTATAGTACCCAAATTACATACAAAATCATTTAGATTAGATGTTATTTTAGTAAAATTAATCAAAAAATATTCTCGTTCATATATAAAAAAATTAATTATATATGGAAAAGTAATGGTAAATAATATTGTTACGTTATATCCGAAAAAAAAAATATTTTTTAATGATCGTATTGATGTTTTTTCTTTATTAAATTTAAAGGTTAAAAAAAATAAAAAAGAAAATATTTTTTTGGATATTATTTATGAGGATAGTGAATTAATTATTATTAATAAACCAAAAAATCTTGTGATTCATCCAGGTCCTGGGCATTTATCAGGAACGTTATTTAATGGAATTTTATATCATTTTAAAAAAAATAAAAAATTACCTCGAGCTGGTATTGTACATAGATTAGATCGTCATACTACCGGTTTACTTATGGTAGCAAAAAATTTTTTTTCATATCATTATTTAACCAATTTGTTGAAATTACGAAAGGTTATTAAAGAATATGATGTTATTGTGATGGGTCAAATTCAATATGATGGGTTAATTGAACTACCTATTAAACGACATTGGCATTGTCGAACGAAAATGATGACTGGTATTGGAGGAAAAGAAGCTATAACACATTATAAAGTGATTGCTATCTTTCGTAATCATACTCATTTACGTATTCGATTAAAAACCGGTAGGACACATCAAATTCGAGTGCATTTATCAGCTATATTACATCCAATAGTAGGTGACAAAGTATATTCTAATGGTATTCAATCTAATATTAATGGCTATCCAACTAAATTATCTAATATTATTCAAAATTTTTCAAGACCAGCCTTACATTCTAGTCGATTATGTTTTCAAGATCCTTTCAAAAATATTTTGAAAAATTGGGAAGTTTCTCCGCCAGATGATTTAATTTCGCTGCTTCATCATTTTTATTTTTTTGGTTTTATTTAAATAGTTATAAATATTTTTATAATTTTTAAAATGTTTTGTTATTATATGCAATAATATATTCAGAATATATTAACATTTTTTATAACTTAATATTTTTTTTAAATAAATTTTTTACAATATAAATAATTTATAAAAAAAGTTAAAATAAAAGAATTAAATTTTTTTAAAAAAAAATAAAAGTTATAATCAAATTATTTGTGTAGAAATAGAGTTTCAAAAGATTATTTTATTTTAGTGCTTTTTAATAAATAAGTACTCACATATTGCTTTAAGTATAAATAATTATTTTATTTTTTATATTTTTTTTAACAATTTACTATTTTTTTTATTTGTTAGAATATTAATGGCGGTTTTTAATGCCCAAATATATCCGTCAATTCCAAATCCTGAAATAATACCATGAGATATATCTGATATCCAAGAATGTGAACGAAACTTTTCACGTGAAAAAATATTAGATATGTGTATTTCAAAAAAAGGAACATTGATAGCTAGTAATGCATCACGTAATGCAATACTAGTATGCGCAAAAGCTCCGGGGTTTATTAAAATATATTCGATATCCATTTTTTTACTTTTATGTATTTTATCAATTAATTCATGTTCGGCATTTGATTGAAAATGATAAAGTATGGTATTTTTTTTTTTTGATATTTTTATTAATTTATTAGTTAATTCTGATAAAGTAATTTTTCCATATATTTTAGGTTCACGAGTTCCTAACAAATTTAAATTAGGTCCGTTTAATAATAAAATTACATTATTTTTTTTCATTTTTTTTCCTGATTCTTTATATACTGTAAATTAATATATTATTTTTTAGTATTCATTTTTTTAAAAATTAGTAGAAATTTTTATTTTTAGGAATCGTTATATTTTATAAAAAATCAAGACGTAAAAAAAATATTAATTATTATTTTTTTATTGTTTTTTTTATATGCTAACACTAGAAAAGAAAAATGTGTAGCTATTTATTTTTGTTTTAATACATTATTAATTAAAAAAAAATTAAAATATTTATAATATTCATATTAATTTTATAAAAATTTTTTATTTATTTTTTATGAATACAATTTATTAGATATTTATAAAAAAATAATGGAATTTTTTTTAAGAGAGTAACTTATGTTAAAATTAGTCAGTGATATTTTATTGTATCCTAATAACATTTATGAAAAAGATATTTTTTTAACTTTAGATCAAATTTTATGCAAAAAGATAGATTTTGGTGATATTTATTTTCAATGTAAAAAACATGAATCATGGATTTTAGAAAATAAAATTATCAAAAAAGGTATTTTTTGTATAAATGAAGGTTTTGGTATTCGTGTTTTTAGTAATAGTTCGACAGCCTTTTCTTATTCTAATGCTATTACTTTAAAAAATATTAAAAAAGTTGTTAATCGTGTTTGCGAAATGCTTCCTATTTCTAAAAAGATAATAGTAAAAAAAGAATCTAATGTAGATAATGATACTTATTATACAAAAATTAACCCTGTTGATACTATTAAAATAAATAAAAAAATTAATCTTTTACATATGATTGATAAAATTGCTCGAAAACAAGACTCTCGTGTAGTTGATGTGAACGCGGTTTTATATCATGAATATGAAAATGTCCTAGTAGCCTCAACAGATTGTTCACATTTATCTGCAGATATTCGTCCTTTAATTTATATCTCTATAAGCGTGGTAGTGGAATCCAATGGTCTACGTGAAAAAGGATATAGTGGTGGTGGTGGTCGATCAGAATTTAATTATTTTTTTGAGAAACATCAAAGTGGTGATTTAAGAGTAGAATATTGGACTAAAGAAGCAGTTCGAATAGCTCTGGTATCTCTTTGTTCAAAAGCAGCGCCCGCTGGTTCCTTTACTGTTGTTTTAGGTGCTGGTTGGCCGGGTATTTTATTTCATGAAGCTGTTGGACATGGTTTAGAAGGTGATTTTATAAGAAAAAAAACTTCTGTTTTTACCAAAAGAAAAGGTCAAAAAGTAGCATCAGAATTATGTACAATTATTGATAATGGAACTTTAAAGAATTTACGAGGATCAATCAATATTGATGATGAGGGTATACCTAGTCAAAAAAATATTTTAATAGAAAATGGTATTTTAAAATTATTTTTACAAGATAAATTAAATGCATTATTAATGAATACTAAATATACTGGTAATGGTCGTCGTGAATCATATGCTCATTTACCTATGCCGAGAATGACTAATACTTATTTAATGCCAGGTTGTATGAGTCATGAAGATATTATTGAAAGTGTTCAAAATGGGATATATGCAGTTAATTTTAGTGGTGGTCAAGTTGATATTACATCGGGAAATTTTGTTTTTTCTGCTTCAGAATCTTATATTATTAAAAACGGAAAAATTATGTATCCTATTAAAGGAGTCACATTAATAGGATCTGGTATAAAGGTTATGAATTCTATTTCAATGGTAGGAAATAATTTAAAAATGGATGATGGTATGGGTTGTTGCGGTAAAGAAGGTCAAAATGTTCCTGTTAGTGTGGGTCAGCCGACTATTAAAATTGATTCATTAACAGTTGGTGGAACTTTTACATAGTATATTTTTATATCGTGCAGTCAAATTAATAATATTCTGACTGCATAATACATGAATTTTTAATATAAAAATAGTTGATATTAAAATTTTTCTTTTAAATTTTTCTAATATAAACGTTCCTTAATACGAGCAGATTTTCCTATACGTTTTCGTAAATAGTATAATTTAGCTCTACGGACTAGTCCTTTTTTAATAATTTTTATTGCATGTATATTCGGTGAGTGAATTTTAAAAACTCTTTCTACACCTTCATTATTTGAAATTTTACGAACAGTAAAAGATGAGTTTAAAAATCTATTTCGTTTAGCAATTACAATTCCTTCAAAAGCTTGTATTCTTTTTTTTTTTCCTTCAATCACCCAAATTTTTACTTGTATTGAGTCTCCTGGATAAAAAAAAGTAATATTTTTTTTTATATATGCCGACTCAATTTTTTTAATAATATTATTCATTGTAATATTATATCCTATATAATTTTTTATACATAAAAAACAAAATCATTTTTTTATTTTTTTAATGTTTTTTGGTATTTTTTTAGTATTTTTTTTTCGAGTACAGTTAATTTTTTTTTTTTAATTAATTCCGGTTTTTTTAAGAAAGTGTTTTTTAATGAACTTTCAATTCTCCATTTTTTTATATTTTTATGGTTTCCAGATAATAATACAGCAGGTACTGATAAATTATTGATTATTTTTGGTCTTGTATAATGTGAATAATCTAACAATCCTGAGTAAAAAGATTCTTCTAATAAAGAGGTGGGTGAATTTAATACCCCGGGTAAGGTTCTTGTAATAGCATCTATAAAAATCATAGCTGGCAATTCTCCGCCAGTTAAGATGTAATCTCCGATCGACCATTCTTCATCGACTTGATTATCTATAAACCTTTCATCAATACCTTCGTAGCGTCCACAAATAAAAATAAGATGTTTTTTTTTATAAAAATTTTTTAAAGCATTTTGATGTAACTTTTTTCCTTGTGGAGTTAAATAGATAACGAAATTTTTTTTTTTTGATTTTTTTTTTGCATCTTTTAAAGCTTTAAATAACGGTAAAAACATCATTAACATTCCTGGTCCACCGCCATATATTTTATGATCCACTTTTTTATTTTTATAGATACTATAATCACGGGGGTTCCATAAATTTATTTTTATTTTATTTTTTTGTATGGCGCGTTTTGTTATACCATAATTTAAAATAGCATCAAACATTTTTGGAAAAATTGTAATAATACTAAATTCCATCATATTTTATTCTTAATAATAAATAGATTTTATATTATCCATTGTGCAATAATGATTTTTTTTATCAGGTCAATTTTTTTAATAATATTAGGTATGATAAATGGTATATATATTATTTTTTTTTTTCTTTCTTTGTTTATTTTAACCATTAATAAATCATAAAAATGATTATTAATAATTTTAAAAATAACTCCTAAATATTGCGAGTTAATATCATACACATGACATGATAAGATATCATTCCAGTAGTATTCGTTTTTTTTTAAAATAGGAAGCGTCTTAGCTGGAATGATAATATTTTGTTTAGAAATTTTAAAAGCATTAGTACGATTTTCTACATTTTTAAAAAGAATAATAAAATCTTTTATGTGTTTTTTCCAAGATATCACATCTTTTTTTTGATATATGTCTTTTGAGGTATGAAACTTCCACGGAAAATAATTAAAAATATTTTTTTTAATTTCTGTAAAAGATATAATATGTAACCATCCAAAAATTCCGTATGGTTTATGAATTCTTCCTATAATAATGTTTTTTTTATTCATCTTTGTTATAAGATTTTTTTTTATTATATTTTTTTAGTAAATTTTTTACTCTATTAGATTTTTTTGCTCCATTTTTTAACCAATAACTTATTCTTTTGTTTATCAATTTTACTTTTCTATCTTCATTTTTTTCAAAAGGATTAAAAAAACCAAGTCGCTCAATAAATTTTCCGTTACGTGCTGAACGTATATCTGTTACTATGATTTGATAAAATGGTTTTTTTTTTGATCCGTGTCTTGCTAGTCTTATTTTAATCATTTTTTTTTCCAATAATTTTTATTATATTATAGTATAATATACTAAGAAGATAATTTTCAACAGTATTTTAAATAACATCAACAAAAATAAATAAATTTTTTATTTTATTAAATAATTTTTTATTCTTTGGAATATTTTTTTAGAACCTTGTTGTTTTATTGTTTTCATAACTTTTTTAAGAGTTTCAAATTGATTTAAATAAATATTAATTTCTTGTCTTGTTACTCCGGATCCCAAGGATATTCTTTTTTTTTGTGAACTTTTGATAATATAAGGATTTTTTTTTTCTTTTTTTGTCATGGAATTAATCATAGCTTCCATTTTAATTAATGATTTTTTATCAAAGGCACAAGCTGAAGTATTATTTATTAATTTTTGTATGGGTAGTTGAGTTAATAATGATGTAAAGCCACTAATTTTTTTCATTTGTTTTATATGAGTTAAAAAATCGTTTAAATTGAATTCTTCTTTTTTTTGAATTATTTTATTTAATTTTTGCGAGTCTTGATCATTTATTTGTATAGTTATTTTATCAATTATTGAGAGTATATCTCCCATTCCTAAAATTCTTTTTGCAATTCTTTCTGGATAAAATTTTTGTAGGTCATAAATTTTTTCTCCGTTTCCTATATATTTAATAGATTTTTGGGTTAAAAATTTTATTGATAAAGCGACGCCTCCTCGTGTATCGCTATCTAATTTGGTTAGAATTAACCCGGATAAAGAGAAATATTCATTAAATTTTTTTATAGAATGAATAGCATCTTGTCCAGTCATAGAATCAACAACTAATAATGTTTCTGTGGGTTTGGTATAATGATGTACCATTTGTAATTCTTGTATTTTTCTTTTTTCTGTATGTAATGTACCTGGAGTATCGATTAGTAATATATCATATGAATTTTGATTTGCGTATTTTATTGCTTTCTTAACGATTTTCAGGGGCGTTTCTGTATTTGAAGTAGAAAAAAAATGAGCTTCAGTTTTTTTAATTAACATGTCTAATTGTTTTAAAGCTGCAGGCCTATAGATATCAATTGAAGTAACTAAAATTTTTTTTTTATTTTTTTTACTAAAATAATAAGCTAATTTGGCAAGATTTGTTGTTTTTCCGGTGCCCGGTAAACCTATTACCATACCAATGGATATTTTTTTATTAGAAAATTGAAATTTTTCATGTTTTTTTCCTATAATTTGTACTAATTCGTTAAATACGATTTTTACTAAAGTTTGACCGGGAGTTAAGTTTTCATTTATTTTTTTTCCTAATGCTTTTTTTTTTATTGATTGACAAAAAGAGTCAATTACAATTAATGCTACATCGGCTTCAATGAGTGCGCAACGTACTTTATATAATGCATTTTTGATATTTTTTTTAGTTAAAATTCCTTGATGCGTGATATTTTTAAAAATATTTTTAATTTTTTTTGTTAGTTTTTCAAACATAGTAATCCTTGGTATTATTTTTTTTTTATTAATTTAGTTGCAATAAAAATTTTTTAATAAAAATTAAAAAATTCTTTATTTTTGATAATTTCTTTTTTAAAAAATATTTTTTCTTGATTTTTTTTTAAAAAGATTTTTTGACTGGTTTATTCAATATCTATTACTTTTTTTACAGTTTCGTAAGACCCTAGCGTATCTATTTTATTTATTTCTTTTTTAAAAATTTTTAAATAATTTTTTAGTATAGAGATATTAATAACTGAATCAACATCAAAATAATATGTTTCTTGATCGTTATTTTTAATATCAGGGTATTTTATGATATTTTCAAGATTTAAGTTTTTTTCTCTGAAAACATTTATGATATTTTTTATATTGAAATTATTATTTATAAAATTTATAAAAAATGTAGTTTTTTGAGATTTGTTTGGAATTATTTTTTTTTTCTTTTTTGATAATAGAATAAATCGAGTAATATTGTTTGGTTTATTGGATAAATTTTTTGCAAGTGTTTTTAAATTATATAGTTTTCCACCTTTTTTATTGCCGATGACTGCTACATGATGATCGTTTTTTAAAAAAATAGTTTGCATGGCTTTTGCGGTACTATTTGTGTAATTAATTTTCCAATGTGAAAAATTTTTTATAAATATACTGCATTGTTGTATAGGTTGTATGTGACTGTATATATTATTTATTTGAGAAAAATAAGTTCCCTTGACGGCTAGAAGACTATGTTTAATTTTTACATAAATTTCTTGAATAATATATAACTTTTGTTTTTGTAGTATTTTATAAGTTTCAGGAATTATACCTGCAATACTATTTTTAATAGGTAATAAAGCAAATTGACAGGTATTATTATGTAAACTTTTAATAATAGATTCAAACGTTAAACATTCATACTCTTTCAGAAAAAATTTTTTTTCTTTTAATAAAATATTAAAAAGTAGGTTAGAATATGATCCTTGAGGACCTAATACTGCGCAATTTATTTTTTTTTTATCTATATCTAATTTTTTAACTTTTTGATTCCATTCTTCTTGTATTTGAACTGAATTATTAATAATAGTCTTAAAGATTTTTGTAATATATTGATAATCAATATTTTTTTTTAAACAGAGTGTATATAATTTTTTAAATAATATATTTTCACGAATAGAATCGCGGATTTTTAATCCATAATTAATTTTTTTATTTATTATATCAATAGATAAGGATTGTCTTTGACTCAAAAGTGTAATAATTTTTTGGTCAATATAATTAATTTTATTTCGTAACAAGTCTAAGATATTTTTTTTATTCATTTATGGGATATCTCATTTTAATACGCTATTATTATTAATAGCTAATTTATTTTTAAATATATATATGATGTATGTTTATTATATTACATAATATTACTATGAAATAGAAAATAATTAATAGGTATTTTATTTAGATATTAAAACAAATATATCCTTTTTAAGGGTAAGATTTATGTGTAAATATATTTATTAAAAAAAATTTTTCTAGGTAGGTTTATATAAATATTTTTAGTAATTTAAATATATTTTTCTTTTATAATATTTAAAATATTATTTATTTTTTTTAATGTAAATAAATTATTTTTTATATTTTAATATAAATTTTTTTATTTTAGGTGATATTTTATGAAAAGCTTTTCAATAACTATTAAAAACGTTAAAAGATACTGGTATTATGTAGATGGAACTAATAAAATTTTAGGACGATTTGCTACAGAAATTGCAAAACGTTTGCGCGGAAAACATAAACCGGAATATACGCCGCATGTAGATACTGGAGATTATATCATAGTTCTTAATGCCTCAAAAATTATTGTTACTGGAAAAAAAGAAGTTAATAAAAAATATTATCATCATACAGGGTTTGTGGGAGGCTTAAAACAGTTTAATTTTAAATATATGATGGCTAATAATCCGGAACGTGTTATAGAAAAAGCAGTTAAAGGGATGTTACCTAAAGGTACTCTGGGAAAGTTAATGTTTAAAAAAATGAAAGTTTTTTCTTTAAATCAACATACTCATATTGCACAAAAACCAATATTTTTAGATATATAAATATCTTATAAGGATTTCTAAAAAAACTATGTCACAAATTATACATTATGGAACAGGTCGTCGTAAATGTTCTTCAGCGCGTATTTTTTTACGTATAGGAAAAGGAAATATTTTAATTAATAAAAGGTCTTTAGAGAGATATTTTAGTAGAAAAACCGCTTGTATGATAGTTAAACAGCCATTAGAATTAGTTGGCATGTTAAACAAATTTGATTTTTATATTACTGTAAAGGGAGGCGGAACATCTGGGCAAGCAGGAGCAATCCGTCAAGGTATAACTCGTGTGTTAATTAAATATAACGATACATTAAGAGCTAATCTCAGAGAGGCTGGTTTTGTAACACGAGATTCTCGTCAAGTTGAAAGAAAGAAATTTGGATTACGCAAAGCTCGTAAAAAACCTCAATTTTCTAAACGATAATTTGAAATTTATTAAATAATTAGAACCCGGGACAAAAAATACTCCGGGTTTTTTATAATAGATACATATTTAACTAAGCTTAATTATTTATCAATAAATAATATTTATTATATTAAAATATTTTTATACATTAATACATTATATTTTTATAAAAAATAATTTTTTTTTATTTCCTTAAAAACTATGCAGGATTCTTTTTCTCTTTTTTAATTATTTTTTTTTATATAAATATTTTATTATTTTTTCGCATAATTTATGAGTTCCTCTTTTTTCCTGAGAAGAAATAAAATAATATTTTTCTTGATGTTGAAATTTTTTTTTGATTTTATTTTTTATTTTTTTAAGATCTTGATGGTTTAACAAATCAATTTTATTAAAAATAAACCATTTTGTTTTTTTAGAAAGTAGTAAACTAAAATTTTCTATTTCTTTTAAAAGAATATTGATCTTTTTTATAAAATTAAATTCATTTAATAGAGATATATCTATTATATATAATAATAAGTGACAACGAAATAAATGTTTTAAAAATTTAAATCCTAGACCTATACCATAAGAAGCATTTTGGATAATTCCTGGAAGATCTGCAATCACAAATTTTTTTTTATCTTTAGTAATTACAGCACCTAAGACCGGGTGTAATGTTGTAAATGCATACGGTGCAATTTTTGTTTTTGAATTCGATATTGCTCTTACCAATGTTGATTTTCCAACATTTGGTAATCCTAGCGTTCCAACATCTGCGATAAGTAATAATTCTAATTTTATTTTTTTTTTTTCTCCCTTTTTACCTTTTGTTTTTTTTCTTGGTGTGCGGTTTACAGAAGATTTAAAATTTGTATTACCTAATCCTTTTTTTCCACCTTTTGCTATGAGAAAGGTCTGATGTTTTTGAATCATATCAACAATAATTTTTTTAGTATCGAAATCAAAAATTCTTGTTCCTAATGGAATTTTAATAAAAATATCACGCCCTTTTTTTCCGGAACTTTTAGAACTAAATCCATTTTTACCATGCTCTGCTTGATACGTTTTATTTATACGATAATCGATTAAAGAGTTCATATTAAGATCTATAATTAACCATACATTACCACCTTGACCACCATCTCCTCCATCAGGACCACCTTTGGGTATATATTTTTCTCTTCGAAAACTAATGCATCCATCTCCTCCGTTTCCAGCAGATAAGTTAATTATTGCAGAATCAACAAATTTCATTTTCTCTTTTCTCTTGAGCGGATTATTTTATAAGTAATATTTAATTTTTTTTATTAGTATATTTTTTTTATTTAATTAATTTTATAAAGTTTTTAGTTTATAAGACATGCACATATGTTTTTTTTATTTTTCCTTTTTTTTCAAATTTTATAAACCCACTTGAAATAGAAAACAATGTGTGGTCTTTTCCACATTTTACATTTTTTCCAGGATGAAATTTTGTTCCTCTTTGTTTAACGATTATATTTCCAGATAATACAAATTCTCCAGAATATTTTTTTATTCCTAATCTTTTAGATTTTGAATCCCTTCCATTTCGAGAAGAACCACCCGCTTTTTTATGCGCCATTTTTTTTCCTTTTAGTTTAAAATAATTTTTTCTATTGATATATCAGTATAATATTGTCTATGTCCTTGAGTTTTTTTATAATGTTTTCGACGATTAAATTTAATAATTTTTATTTTTTTTTCTCTTCCATGATTAATTATACGACCTTCAATAATTATATTACTTAAAATAGGTTTTCCTATTTGAGTTTTTCCATTTTTTGAGAATAAAATTACCTCATTAAATATTATTTTCTTTCCTTTTTCTTTTTGAATTTTTTCTAATCTAACTATTTCACCACATTTTATTTTGTATTGTTTATTTCTATCTATTAATATTGCGTACATCATAATATATTCCAAGATAATTATTGTTATTAAAAAATATCGAATACAAGATATCTGATTTTTATCATTTATATGTGATATTTCTCTTTTATTGTATATTTTTATAAATATTTAAAAAGTTATTCTTTTTTTTTAAAAAAATATAACTTTTTTTAAGAATCTTGCATAATAAAACTATATATTATATTTATCGTTTATTTAATAAAATTATAGTTATCATATTAATTTTATTTTTTTATTTCTAAAATTTTAAATAATAGTTAATATAAAGGTTTTTTTGGTAATGATGTATTTTAAAATATATTAAAATTATTTTTTAATATTGATTATATAATATTATGTTTAAGGTTGTTAAATGAATTAATGATTTCTTTTATTTATGAGTAATTTATAATTTTTTATTATAAGATAGAAATTATTTGAATTATTTTGGGTAGTTATGTCTTTTTATTTTTTTTATGTATAATTTTTTCTTGAAAATTAATACTTCTATTAATATGATTAATTTATTTTCATAAATTTTTTTTTTAAAAAAATTTTTATATGAACATGATTAAAAAAATTAATAGAATTATATCACTTTTTTTTCATGATTTATTAAGATATTATATATATTAATGATTTTTAAATATTTTTTATATCATAAAAATAATTTTTTTCAATTAAATTCACTCTTTTTTAGTACTAAAAAAATTCAATTTTTCATTTTTTTTACAGAAAGATTAATTTTTTTTATTGCATGGGATATCTATATTATATATTTTTGAGGTTTTTTTTAATCAAATCATTTATAGTGAGTAAATTTATTCAAATTTTTTTTCCATTCTAGAATAGAATATGTTTTAATTTTTACCGCATGGATTATTTTTTTTTCAAAATAAGGCATGAGTGGTTGATATATTAATTGTTGTTTAATAATAGTTTTTTTATTTTGAAAGATATTTCCTATTGCGGTGATCTCAATATTTTTTTCTATTCCCTGAATAAATATTTTATATAATTTTAATTTTTTTTTTAGTAAATCTGAAATTTCTTTATAGTTCATGTGATAATGATCTTCTTAATTTAATATATCAATTTTTAATTTTTTATTTGATAAAAATATTTTTATTACATATTTTCTATTAACACTAAGAATTTTTTACGTTTTTATCTATCTTTTATATTCTTTTTAAATAATTATATTATACATAAAATTATATTTTGATTATAATATAATTGCTATATATAAAGAATTTATTTTTAAAAATAAATTTTTTAATTGCTTATATTTATAATAGCACGTATACAAATTTTATTGTAAAGTAATCAAAAGTATTAATAAAAAAAAATTTATATATAACAGTTGTTTATATTTTTATTTTTTTTTTTTTTATTAAAAAAGACTCATATATAGTAGATAAATTAATTGAATTGTTTTAATATTAATTTATTAATTTTTTATTTATATATATTTTTTTTTAAATTATTTAACTATTGTATTTTGTTTTTCATTGTTTTTGCAGCGAGGTTTAAATTTAGTGAGTTATATCCCGATGACCATAAAAGGTTTTAATAAATTAAAAAAAGAACTAAAGAAGCTAAAAATTTTTAAAAGACCTCAAATTATTAATGCAATTTCTGAAGCGCGGAAATTAGGAGATCTTAAAGAGAATGCTGAATATCATGCTGCGCGTGAAGAGCAAAGTTTTTGTGAAAGTAGAATTCGATGTATTGAAGTAAAATTATCTCAAGCACAAGTTATTAACATTAAAAAAATTTTATATCGTAATTTAGTAATTTTTGGTTCTACAATAACAGTTTTGCAAATCTGTACAGATAATGTTTTTACATATACTATTGTAGGGGATGATGAAGCTAACTTTAAAAAAAAATCTATTTCTATTTATTCTCCATTGGCTAGAGGTTTAATTGGAAAAAAAAGGGGAGATAAGGTAGAAATCCAAACCCCTTCAGGTTTAATAAAGTATATTATTATAAAAATTGAATACATTTAATTCAAAAAAAATTTTTTATGAATACATGTCAATTCTTTTTTATCATTTTAGTAAGAGAAAAAACTTTCTATTTTTTACAGATTATAAATTTATAACTGTTTTAAAAAATAATTTTTATGTTTATTTCAATTATTTTTTAATGATTTAAATTCATTAAAACTATTTTTTAGAATAATGTCTTAATTTATTCATATACCTTTAAGATTTTAAAAATATTTTAAATTAATTATATATTTTTAATAAAAATATACCAATGAATATAAAACGTCGTACTAATAGTTCAAGAAATTGGTTATCTAGAAATTTTCGTGACCCATATATTAAAGAAAGAAATTCTAAAAATTTAAGAGCACGATCTTGGTTTAAGATTAAAGAAATTGATGATAAATATAATATATTTCAAATAGGAATGAATGTAATCGATTTAGGTTCCTCTCCTGGCGGATGGTCTGAATATTTACAAAAAAAAATTGGATTCTCCGGTCATATTTTAGCCTGCGATCTTTTACCTATGAGACCGTTGAAGAGGGTAATATTTTTAAAAGGAGATATTGCTGATTCGGTGATATTAAAAAAAATTGTTTCTATTTCGAAACAATATCATTGGAATGCAATTGTATCTGATATGTCGCCAAATATTAGCGGTTGCTCAATTATTGATAATTCGAAAGCATTTGATTTAAGTGATTCAGCAATTTATATCGCAGATCGTTTTTTATCAAGGAAAGGATACTTTATAATTAAGCTTTTTCAAGGAGGAGATTTTAATCAATATATAAAAAAGATTTATAATATCTTTGTAAAAGTAAAAATTTTTA